>DASXVO010000034.1 GCA_036504215.1 Vicinamibacterales bacterium
AACCCGGCGGACACCCCGAGGGCGAAGCCGAGTGCGAGCCAGAGGGCGCGCACCGCGACAGCGGCGCCACGTCCGGAGCGGCGGTGTACCGAGGGGGCGTCCGGACGGCCGTTCGACGGCGCGGCGCTGCCGCCGTTCGCATTCCGATCGCGCACCAGGGGATCGATGTCAGGCATGGGGGAGGATCGGCTCTCCGGTCCGTGGCCTTGAGCGGAACGACGGAGCGGCACCCGGACGTGTGAGAGACGCTAGTTGACATAATCGGCATTATCGGCGCCGTGAGCATGAGGAGCTCGCCGCTTCTGCCAGCCTTCTGGTCGAGCAGACACGTCCATCTCCGCTCTGGATGGGACGGTCAGTTGACGAGAGCGGTTCGCACGGAGCCTAGAGCCCAATGGTCCGGACGGGTCGCTACGAATGCGGGATGTGATTGGAGAAGAAGTCGCAAGTCGGGTTCCGCGGGTGCATTTGACCCGAGCCTGTCGCTTAGGGCTGTAACCGTCACGTCCGGATTGCGCGCCAGAACTGCGGCCACTTGTGCCTCGATTCTCGGATATGGGTCGACCGGGACAACGGATGTAGCCGCGAGCTTCAGGCCCGCCTCGGTGTCTCGCATAGCTGCGGCCCCGATCGCGTCCGCCAGTGTGGCAGCGGCGTGCCTGACCAGCCGCCGGCGCGCAGGATCCCGTACCACGACCGCGACCACAGCCGCGGTTACGACAATCCCACTGAGGGCAATGAGAGAAGGCTTTACTCGCAACCGACCGGCTGCGCCCTTTACGGCGCCGGTTGCCACGACAAGTGTGAGATTTGCGCCCATCGCGGCACCAACGGTCGCCTCTCGGAAATGGGTGAGGATGGCCACGATCTCGAGGACCTCGCGGTAGGCGGCACGGTCGGCAGGCGCATAACCTGGGCGGCGCAGATGTCTGTCGTGAGAGTAGACCGAGCTTGGGGCAACCAAGCGGGCGAGCTGGGCGTGCTGGATGTCATCGGCGTCATTCACGTCCTCGATGAGGGGCGCCCACGCTGCGTCAAGCCGAGTCGGGAGAGTGACGACGCGGGCTCGGGGCAAGTACTCCTTCTCGATGACTTCACGGAGGGAGTCCTCGTCAACACTGCGTCCCCTGGCGGCCTTGGGATACATCCACCCGAGCTCGACATAGGCCTGTTCGGACATGAGGGCCACCAAGATCCCAGCGTCAATGGCCGCCAGAACTTCGGAGCGCCCGCGACCGGGCCCGGCCAGGGTGTCGCACGCGTCCCCCAGGAGTGCGTCAGTGTCCCAGATGAAGACCTCGCTGGCGCGGTGGTTTGGGACCGCACTCATCCATTCGGTGAGCACAACCATTGGCCAAGGCTACGTCGCTGCACTGACAGGGGTGATGTTCAGGGCTGTGGATCGTCGGTCTCTTCGTCGCGCCTTCGACGGTCTTGGTTAAGGGCGAAGCCTCGTGCGTGAGGACTCCTCGCCAGCGCCGGAGGGTGTTCCCGACTTTCCCAAGGTCGCCGAAGGCGGCGGAGTGTGTGGGGCCTCTCTCTGTTCTCGAGCACGTGCAGGTCGTCCCCCGGGAGGATGGAAGCGGTGGCCGGGGATGCCCTAACGCTCGGCTCCAGTGTGATCAGTCTGGTCCTGCCAGGGCGCGGTCCACGCTTCCCGCTCGTAGAGTCGCCACAAGGGAGTCGTGAGTGTCTCGAACCACTCCGGATCGTAGGTGTCCTTAAGCCGGATTCCCATGATGTGCTCGCCCGTGATGCCCGTGTCTGGATAGCCCATGTCGCGCCTAGCCGCGAGCACAAACTCGACGTACATTCGGATCATCACGGGCGCGGGCGCTGCGCGGTAGGTGCATTGCATGAAGCGCTCGAAATAGATAACCGCTTCGTCGCTGCCATATATCGTAACCCATGCACCGAATTTGCTCAGGTCTTCCCTGAACTTGCGCTCATCGGCCATGATCGTCGCAGACTCGTTGGGATCGAGCATCCGTCTGAGCAGCTCGATCATTGGCTCGTACACCTTTACCTTTCGATCGGCAATCCGGTTCTCGAGGTCACGGACGGCCGCGGCCGACTGTTCAGAAGTGCGTGCCGAAGATGCCGAACGCGCTGCCACCACGGCTGCGATAATTGCAGCTGAGGCGGGGATGGCAGCGCCGAATATCGCTGGCCACATGTTCGCTCCTTTGCGAATCGGGCTAACGGTGCGATGGTGCACGAAACATGGCCAGAAGTGGCCATGTCGCGAATTGAATGAGCGTGAGGACGTGCCGAGCAAACATCGAGGCCGACCTGCTGAAGCATAATTGAGGACGACGGTAGAAAGCACCTATCGGTAGATGGCCAGAATCTCTAGCATGAGCGCTGGACCGTGGAGATACTCGTCCTCCTTCTCGGGTGGCGGGGCCTGACGTTCCAATGCACGACGCTGGGCTCGGGGAAGGATGCTCATCCCGGGAAACGTCAGGAAGGGCTTCCACTGTCCTTCGGAAAGTACACGCGTCACTTTGCCCACGACGCGCGCACGACCTTCCAGCCGGTCTAGGTTCGGGGCGCGGCGAAGTTGGCCAGCCACACGCCAGTCCGTCGCTTCATCTTCACCCGCGACCAAGGTCTCGACCTGCATGCTCTCAAGCAGTCCCGCCATCGCGCCCATTTCCGCATCAGCAGGAAGTCCGCTTGTGTCGAGGCCGAACGCGTGGGCATTTGGTAATAGCCCCCGCATCATCCTCAAGGCATCGAGGGCGCCGCCCGCGCGCGCAAGCATACGCACCACGTCAGGCACGTATACGTCGCACTCCCACGACACCATTGCCCCAATGCCGATGCCTGCGAGGTCTGCGTCTGCGTCCATGATGTCTAGCCATCCAAGGGCGTCAGGATTCGCCGCCGCCGCCGCGAGTAGCCGCGCGAAGCGCGCAGCAGGCGTGTCCTGGACGACTCGTTCGTCTTCGTTTTCGCGCGCTCGGGCACCTTTGCCGCCGACGACCTTTAGATCGAGGCCCGCCTCAGCCGAGCCACTCACAGACACGCGAGATGTCGCACTTGAGATAAGGCCCCCCTCTATCGCACCGACGTACTGGTCGAGAGCCTCTTCGTCGAGATACACCAATTGGGTCAGCATGCTCTGAGACTACGAGGGCCACGCGCGAGACGGGGCTGTTTGGTGGCAAGGGAGCGACTGGCAGTGGACGGGGTCCTAGTCGTTCGTCACGACGCGATCGTTCAGTTCGCGGTGCGCCGTCTGCTTCGTCAGCCAACGCCGACAAGCGGCGTGCGCCGGCACCTGGGCAGGATGGCGTCATGACAAGCTGCATCGCCACGAGCGTCATCGACGCGCACCGACCGGAGGTCGTCGCGCAGTTCTGGTGCGACGTCCTCGGGTGGTGGGTCGTCGAGGCCGAGCCCGGCATCGTCAGCATCGGCCCGTCGGACGGCTCGTGGCCGACGATCGACGTCATCGCCGTCCCGGAGTCGAAGTCCGTCAAGAACAGGCTGCACCTCGACCTCCGGGCCGACGGCACGACGACGGCGCAGGAGCTCGAGCGTCTGCTGGCCCTGGGCGCGCGCCGCACCGACGTCGGTCAGGGCCCGGACGCGTCGTGGGTCGTGCTGTCCGACCCCGAGGGCAACGAGTTCTGCCTGCTGTCCCGCACGGTGGCCGAGGCGTCGGCGGGCCCGGTGTCCTGAGCCGCCAGCGTTCGAACAACTGTTCGTCAGGAGACGTACGCCGCGAGGTGCTCGCCCGTCAGAGTCGACCGCGCGGCGACGAGGTCGGCGGGCGTCCCCTCGAAGACGACCCGGCCGCCGTCGTGGCCGGCCCCGGGGCCGAGGTCGATGATCCAGTCGGCGTGGGCCATCACCGCGAGGTTGTGCTCGACGACGATCACCGACTTGCCGGAGTCGACCAGCCGGTCGAGCAGGCCGAGCAGCTGGTCGACGTCGGCCAGGTGCAGCCCGGTCGTCGGCTCGTCGAGCACGTAGGTGCCGCCCTTCTCCCCCAGGTGCGTCGCCAGCTTGAGCCGCTGGCGCTCGCCACCCGAGAGGGTCGTCAGCGGCTGGCCGATCGTCAGGTAGCCCAGGCCGACGTCGGACAGGCGCGCCAGGATGCCGTGCGCCGCCGGCACCTTCGCCTCGTGGGCGAAGAACGCCTCCGCCTCGGCCACCGGCAGCGCCAGCACCTGGGCGATGTCCTTCCCGCCCAGGTGGTAGTCGAGGACCTCGGCCTG
>DASXVO010000036.1 GCA_036504215.1 Vicinamibacterales bacterium
CTACGAACCAGGAGGTCGTCCGCCTTCGCTCGCCGGGAGATCCATGCGAGCTACGGCGAGACCACGCCGCAGCGCGAAGCGCGGAGGCGGGCAGGTTCGAGTCCTGCCCTTCGACAAGCTCAGGGCACCCCGAGCCTGTCGAGGGGTGCAGGGCGCGCCATTCTTCGCTCGCCACGCATCCGGGCGAGCGTTCCATCAACGCCCCAGTCCCGACCGAGCGAAGCGAGTCGAGGGGCAGGGCGCGCCAAATCAACCACTTACCGCCGCGCGTTTAGGTGCCAGCACCGGTTGTGAACAATCCGGTTCGCAGGCGGCTATCGACGTCGCTCTGCCCGAACGCGTCTTCGCGAAAACCGGCCAATTCCGCCCGTCACAGGCTTTGCTCCAGACATGAGCATCTGGTCGCGTACTAAACGCGGAACTCGCTCGGCATCTCGTTGACCTCTGGCGGTGCGTCGAATCGGACACGCCTCAGTCCCCACACCACGATGGCGGTCGCGTCCCTCCGAGCCGCCTACCAACTGACACGATCAGACCGCTGAATCATCGATCTGCCATTCGCCCGTCGCGTGCTTGACAGTGGAAGTGCCGCCTGCCATCGTCGTCATCATCGAGGGCGCGATTCCGCCTGGCGCACCTCGGTTCCCGGGCCTCACCGCCTCGACCGCGAGTTCTCGGGGCGACAGGCTGCCATCACCGAGACGCCGGACCCCAATGGGCCGCCCCGCTCAGCGGACGCGGGTCGAGACGACCGATGGGGGGCGCTGGGACATTCCATATCATGATATGATATGAAACACGACGACGAGCACGGCCTTGAGTTCCTGCTCGCGTTCGATGGCCGTGTCCATCATCTGGAACGCGGCTACTGGATCAAGTTCGAGATCAGGCGTGTCGAACCGAGCGAGAAACGACCACACGGCCTGGTCTACTCCTTCACGTTGCACGGGCCAGACGGCGCGCGGTTGATCGGTTTCGACAACGCTCACCGGGCGAGCGGCGCCTCGAGGTCCATGGGGCGGCAGACGGCCAGCGACCACTGGCACCGGACGGAGAAGGACCCGGGCCGACCCTATCGATTCCAGGGCGCCGAGACGCTGCTCGACGACTTCTTCGATGAAGTCGAACGGGTTCTGGTCGAGCGAGGAATCGGAACGACGGTGCTGAGCGAGGAAGACACGCGGAGGTCAAGATGAGGCGGATGAAGGTCCAGAATCTGCGGTCCTTGCGCGAGGAGATGAAGGCGGTCGCGCGGGGCGAGCGACCGGCGCCGACTGATGCACGGACTGCGAGCTTCAACTCGGTCGCGGCCGTCGTCAGGCTGCTGACGCCTGAGAACCGCCGGCTCTTGACCGTGATCCGGGACCGGAAGCCGCAATCGGTGGCCGACCTGGCTCAGCTGACCGGACGAGCGCAACCAAACCTGACGCGAACCTTGGCGAAGCTCGAAGCGGCCGGCTTCATCACGATCACCACGCTCGGTCGGCGGAAGGCACCCAGTGCGACGGTCAAACGAATTGTCGTGGAGATAGATCCCTATTCCGACCGGGATCGAATGCGGGTCGCGTAGCGGCTCAACGGCGTGAACAATCAGTGAACAATTCGCTCCCGAACACCAGGTAACAGGCCCGTCCCATCCGAGCTGACCCCTCGAAGAACCAACGAGATAGCCTACCCGTGTTCGTGCTACGAACCAGGAGGTCGTCCGCCTTCGCTCGCGGGGAAGTCGTGCGAGCTACGTCGAGACCACGCCGTAGCGCAAAGCGCGGAGGCGGGCAGGGCGCGCCATTCGACTCGCCTGTCGCGACCGACGCGAAGCGGTGCTCGCTCATGGCGAGCCACCACATCGACACTTACACCGCTCAGTCGCCGACCGATCTCGTTGTTAGCCGCGATCCAGGGGGTCGCAGCCGTCGCGCGCTGGATTCGGCCAGATTCTGCGAAGTGACCTCGGTCGCCGTCCTTCGATTACCGGGCGTTGCCCTTTTCTTGCCCTTTGCCCGCCACGGGATCTGCCCAGTTACACCGATTTCGGTTTTGGTGTCGTGCGCAGGCGCGGTCTCCTCAGGGCCCCCGGACGAGTTCGAGGGAGGGCGCGGCCATCAGTGCGCCCGCCTGTCGTCCCAGCGTTGGGGAACAGTTCGAAGCCGCTCCCGCCGGCCGGATCCGGCAGCGGTGGCCAAGGCGCTCAACGGGGCGTGATGCCGACCCCTCTTGCCGGCAACCCGGAACGTCGTCGGATCAGGCGCGGCTCGTGCGGTCGAGAGGCTGCGGTCGCGTCGACCGGTCCGCGACGATCGTGACTTGAATGCCCCGTGCGCGGTTGACGATGCGCTCGACGAACCAGGCGTCGAACCACCAGCGCGTCGCGCCCTTGCGATCGCGCGGAACGAGGATCTGTGTGACCCCGTGCAGGCGGGCGAAGTTCACGACCGTCTCGGCGAGGTCCCGGCCCTGAAGCACCCGGACCTCGATTTGCAGGCCCCGTGCGAAGTTGAGATGCCGCTCCAGGCGCTGGCGTTCATCGAACGTCAAATGGCCAAGGTCGGATGTCTCGGACACGTAGACCGCCAGGCACTCCGCGCGGAGATAGTCAGCGACACGTCGCCCGCGGCGGATCACAGCGGCGCTGGACGGCTCGGGCCCCACGAGCAGCAGGAGGCGTTCCTGTCGTTCCATGTCGACGTGCGCATCCGCACGGGGCTCGATGGGATCGTCTTCTGAAAGGCGGCCCTCCACGGCATACGCGGCCTGCCGCATCGCCAGTTCCCGAAGCGCCACGAGCGTGGGTTCCTTGAAGAAGTTCTCGAGCGCGGCGCGTGCCCGATCCGGGGGATAGACGACGCCGCGCGCGAGCCGATTGAGCAGCGCGCGCGGGGTGAGGTCCACCATGACCACCTCGTCGGCCTGCTTCAAGACCCAGTCCGGAATCGTCTCGCGCACGCGGACGCCGGTGCTCTGCCAGATCTGGTCGTTGAGACTTTCGAGGTGCTGCACGTTCATCGTCGTCAGCACGTCGATGCCGGCATCGAGCAGTGAGTGGACATCTTCCCACCGCTTCGGTCTCGGCGACCCGGGCACGTTGGTATGCGGGAATTCGTCGACGATCGCCACATCCGGATGCCGCAGGAGGACGGCCTCCGCGTCCATTTCCTCGAAGTGCGCTCCTCGGTACTCGAGGGTCGTGCGCGGGACGGCCTCGAGGCCCTCGCTGAGGGCAATCGTGTCCGGACGTGCGTGCGGCTCGAAATACCCGATTACGACGTCGACGCCCGCGCGCTGGAGCTCACGGGCTTCCGTGAGCATCTGATAGGTCTTCCCCACACCGGCAGCGTAGCCGAGGAACACCTTCAGACGACCGCGATTGGGTATCGAATCTGTCACAGACGCTACTGCGGAAAGACGCGCACGTCCATGCCGTCGGCGGCGCGAATGAGGCGCTCCAGCGGGGTGCCGCTGAACCGCGCTCTCCACGTCCGCCGCAGATTGTGCCCGACGAAGATCTGCGTGATATTGTGACGGCGGGCGTACTCGATGATCGTCGCCACGGCGTCGTCGCCCTCCAGCACGTCGATGTGGGCTTGCTGGGCGCGAGCCAGAGCCACGTTGCGCTCGTTCGCCATGCGATCTTCTTCTGTCAGGTGCTCCTGGGTCACGTAGATGGCGAACAGTTCCCCGTGGGACCGATCCACGTTGCGTCGCCCACTGGCCAACATCCTGGCCGCGTTGGCGCGCGGCGTCATGCACACCAGAATGCGCTCCTGGGTACCCCACGACGATTGAAACCCGTGCAATTCCAGGTACGCCTCGAGCTGGTGATCGACAACGCCGGCGACCAGCAGGAGCGTGCGTTGTCGCAACACGGACAGGCTGTGCACCGTCTCGGCCTTGGCGTCCGGAGGTGCGTCCACGACCACCACTTCGTCGGCCCGCGTGATGAACTCCTGCGGCACCGTTTCGTCGGGAACCCGACCGACCACCTCGCGCACGAACGACTGCTGCTCCTGGATGTACTCGAGGTTGACCGAGGTGATGACCGAGATGCCCGCCGCGAGGAGGTCTTCGACGTCCTGGTAGCGTCTGGCGTGCCGGCTGCCCGGAGGGTTATCGTACGCGAGACCATCGATCAGGCACACGCGCGGCCGGCGGGCGAGCAAGGCCGGCATGTCGAGGACCGGCACGCTGGCAACGTCGTGGGTGGGGATGACCTCCAGGTCGCTCACGATCTGCGCCGCGTCCGGACCCAGGGCGGGTGGCATCGCTGCGACCACGACGTCCTCACCTCGTTCGCGCCGACGGCGGCCCTCGTCGAAGAGTCGAAACGACTTGCCGATTCCGGAGGCGTACCCGAGGAAGATCTTCAGCTGGCCGAGCCCGTAGGCGCGATCTGCCGCCTCGATCTGGCGGAGAAGCGCCTCGGCATTTCCTCGACCGGACCGGTCGCCGTCGACACCACGCATCGCCCCCTAGGCTACCCGCTGCCCAGGTGCGTGTCCAGTCGAGTCGCCGGGCGACGCTGGGCCGCACTGTCGCGCGCGCGCCTCTTTCACTTGACCCGCGGGAACCGCCGGTCCAAGTCCAGATTAAGTTCGAGGACGTTCACACGCGGCTCGCCGAGCAAGCCGAAGGTCCGTCCCTCGGTGTGTTGCGCGATCACGGACTGCACCTGTTCCACCGACACTCCACGAGACTTCGCCACACGGGCCGCCTGTGCCTGGGCGTTGGCCGGACTGATGTGCGGGTCCAGACCTGACTCTGACGCCGTGACGGCATCCGCCGGGATTGGCGTCTTCGGCATGAACACCAACGGTGCCTTGGCGTCGTTGAACGCCTTGATCAGCTTCACATCATCGAGATTGCCGCGGCCGTCCCTGAATGCGTCGACAGGGAACGACGAGTCGTAGGGGAGGTCATTCTCGAGGCAGTAGTGCACGATGCGGTCCTTGATGCCATCGTAGTCGACGACCTCGTTCTTCTTGTCGTCCGTTCTCGTCGTTCCGTTCAGGAGCTTCGCGCTGGTCGGCCCCAAGTTCGAACCCGCACTGGCGGAGGCATCGTAGCCGCTGCCGGCGGCGGATGGCCGCGGGTGCACGTACTCAGGCTTTGTGAACGCCTGCCCGATCAGCCGCGATCCCACCACGTGCCCGTTCGAGAGAATCAAGCTGCCATTGGCCTGATCGGGGAAGACCACTTGGGCAACGACGGTGATCACCGCCGGATAGACCAGCCCGGTCAGGACCGTCATCACCAGCATCATCAGGAATCCAGGCTTGAGTTGCGTGAACATGTGTCCCTCCTACGCCAGGTGGAGCAGCCCGAGAATCCTGTCGATCGCCCAGATGCAGGGGAAGGGAGCGACCAAACCTCCGATTCCGTAGATCAACAGGTTGCGGCGCAGCATCTGTGCCGCGCTCCGCGGCCGATACCTGACCCCTCGCAATGCCAGCGGGACCAGGGCGACGATGATCAGGGCGTTGAAGATCACCGCCGAGAGCACGGCACTCTCGGGTGTCCGGAGGTACATGATGTTGAGCTTGTTCAGCGCCGGATACGTCGCCATGAACATCGCCGGGATAATCGCGAAGTACTTGGAGACGTCGTTCATGATCGAGAAGGTCGTCAGGGCCCCGCGCGTGATGAGCAGTTGCTTGCCGATGGCGACGACCTCGATCAGCTTCGTCGGATTGCTGTCGAGGTCCACCATGTTGCCGGCCTCGCGGGCCGCGGTCGTTCCCGTGTTCATGGCCAGGCCCACATCGGCCTGTGCGAGCGCTGGCGCGTCGTTGGTGCCATCGCCCGTCATGGCGATCATGCGGCCGCCCGCCTGTTCTCTCTTGATGTACTCGAGCTTGTCCTTCGGTGTGGCCTGCGCGAGGAAGTCGTCCACGCCGGCTTCAGAAGCAATGGCCGCTGCGGTCAGGGGGTTGTCGCCCGTGACCATCACCGAGCGAATGCCCATCGCCCGGAGCTGGGCGATGCGCTCTTTCATGCCCACCTTGACGATGTCCTTGAGGTGGATGACGCCGAGCAGCTTCGGGCCGTCGGCCACAGCGAGGGGCGTGCCCCCGGTCCGCGAGATCTTGTCGGAGAGTTCCGTGACGTCAGGCGCGATGCGCCCACCCTGTTCCTTGACGAAGGCGAGAATCGCCTCGGTTGCGCCCTTTCTAAGCTGCCTGCCTTCGATATCGACGCCGCTCATCTTCGTGTACGCAGAGAACGGAATGAACTTCGCGCTGTGGGCGCCGACATCCCGACCTCGAAGACCGTACTGCTCTTTCGCGAGGACGACGATGGACCGGCCCTCGGGAGTCTCATCGGCCAGGCTCGAGAGCTGAGCGGCGTCTGCAATCTGGCGTTCGGTGACGCCGGACGCCGGCAAGAACGCCACGGCCTGACGGCTCCCCAAGGTGATGGTGCCGGTCTTGTCGAGCAGCAGCGTGTTGACGTCACCGGCCGCTTCGACCGCCTTGCCGCTCATCGCCAGTACGTTGTGTTGCATGACGCGATCCATGCCGGCGATGCCGATCGCCGAGAGCAGGCCGCCGATCGTCGTCGGAATCAGACAGACGAGCAAGGCGGTGTAGACCGCGATCGTCGGCGCCGTGCCGGCGCCAGCCGACGTGACGCTGTAGGTCGCATACGGCACGAGCGTGACGACGGCGAAGAGGAAGATGATCGTCAACCCGGCGATCATGATGTTCAGGGCAATTTCGTTCGGCGTCTTCTGCCGCTCGGCGCCCTCGACGAGCGCAATCATGCGATCCAGGAACGTCTCGCCAGGATTCGAGGTGATCGTGATGGCGATCTGATCCGAGAGGACGCGCGTGCCGCCCGTGACGGCACTGCGATCGCCGCCCGTCTCGCGGATGACCGGCGCGCTTTCGCCGGTGATGACCGACTCGTCGACCGTCGCGATCCCGTCGATGACTTCGCCATCGCCTGGGATGATCTCGCCCGCGCTGCAGACCACGACGTCCCCGGCGCGAAGCTTCGACGACGAGACCTTCTCGAGGCGACCGCCTTCTCCCCGGCGATTGGCGATGGAGTCGCTTCGGGTCTTGCGGAGCGTGTCAGCCTGCGCTTTGCCGCGGGCTTCCGCCATCGCTTCGGCAAAGGTCGCGAACACGACCGTGAACCACAGCCAGAGATCGATCTGCAACTCGAAGCCGATGCCGCGAGCGCCGGCGGCGATGTCTCGAACGAGGAACAACAACACCAGTGCGGCGCCGACATCGACGACGAAGATCACCGGATTCTTCATCAGCGTCAGCGGATTCAGCTTCACGACCGAATCCTTCAACGCGCGGCGGAGGATGTCTGGGTCGAACAGCGGTCGCGCCCGAACTAGCTTTTTCGGGATGAGCGCCGTCTCGTCAACAGGCGTCGGCACGACGGGAGTCGGCCGCGCGGGCACAGTGGTCGTGGTGGCCATCACTTAACTCCACACCGGGAACGACAGGAGCATCGTCGAAAAGAGCTTGCCCTGGTTCATGAGGAAGTGTTCGACGATCGGGCCGAGCGAGAGCGCCGGGAAGAACGTCAGGGCGCCGACGACAATGACCGTCGCCACGAGCAAGCCAACGAAGAGCGCGCCGTGCGTGGGCAGGGTGCCGGCCGAGGTCGGAATCACCTTCTTGCTGGCGAGGCTGCCCGCAATCGCCAGAGCGGGAATCATGAAGAGAAAGCGGCCGAACAACATGGCAAGACCCAGGGTGAGGTCATACCACGGCGTGTTGACGGTAATGCCCGCAAACGCGCTGCCGTTGTTCTCCGTCGCGCTCGTGTAGGCGTACAACATCTCGCTCAATCCATGCGGGCCTGAGTTGTTCAGATTGGCGATGGCCGGGCCCTGGGGATTCCAGTAGCCAGCCTTGGCGAACTGCGCCACGATACTGGTGCCGGAGAACACGAGGATCAGGAACGACGTCGCCAGAATGGCGAACAGCGCCATCTTGACTTCCTTCTGCTGGATCTTCTTGCCGATGTACTCGGGTGTGCGGCCGACCATGAGGCCGGCAATGAAGACCCCCAGGATGGCGTAGAGCAACATGCCGTAGAGACCCGAGCCGACGCCGCCGAAGATAACCTCGTCGGTCTGCATGTTGAACAGCGGCACGAGACCGCCGAGCGGCGTGTAGCTGTCGTGCCAGCTGTTCACGGCACCACAGCTCGCATCCGTCGTGACCGTGGCGAAGAGCGCCGAGCCGGCGATCCCAAAGCGGGTTTCCTTGCCCTCCATGTTCCCGCCCGGCTGCGTGGCGGCCGGAGCGGTTGCCACGCCCAGCCTGGCGAGCATCGGATTGCCCGACTGTTCAGCGGTATACGCCACGAAGACGCCGATCAGGAACATCAGCGACATCGCGGCGAACAGAGCCCAGCCTTGTCGGGTGTCCTTGACCATGTGGCCGAACGTGTAGGTGAGGCCCGCGCCGAGCACGAAGATCAACAGGACTTGAACGAGGTTCGTGAACGGGGTCGGACTCTCGAATGGGTGCCCGGAGTTGGCGTTGAAGAAGCCGCCACCGTTGGTCCCGAGCTGTTTGATCGCTTCCTGGGACGCGACGGGGCCTTGCGCAATGGTCTGCGTCGCCCCTTCCAGCGTCTTGACGATCGTGTACGGATGGAAGTTCTGGATGGCGCCTTGCGAGCAGAAGACAAGGGCGGCGACGAGGGAGATCGGGATCAGAAGGTAGAGTGTCCCGCGCGTCAGATCGACCCAGAAACTGCCGATCCGGTCCGTATTCTGACGGGCAAAGCCGCGGACCAACGCAATCGCCACGGCAAGCCCCGCCGCCGCAGACGCGAAGTTCTGCACGGCCAGTGCCGACATCTGCACCAGGTAGCTCAGCGTCGACTCTCCGCCGTACGCCTGCCAGTTCGTGTTCGTGGTGAAGCTGATGGCGGTGTTGAACGCCATGTCGGGAGGCACCTGAGACGCGCCGAAGGCCTGCGGATTCAGAGGAAGATAGCCCTGCAGCCGCTGGAGCCCGTACACGAACAAGAACGAGAAGAGGCTGAAGGACAGGAGGGACGCGGCGTATTGTGTCCACCGTTGTTCCTGATCCTCTCCGACCCCGCACAGCTTGTAGACGAGCGTCTCGATCGGCCGCAGCACCGGATGCAGGAACGTGCGCTCGCCCTGGAACAGCCGCGACATAAAGAGCCCGACCGGCTTTGTGACGAGCAGGATCAGGCCGAAGAACACGAGAATCTGGAGAAAGCCGGTGCTGGTCATCGCAGGCCTCAAAACTTCTCAGGCTTGAACATCGCCCACCCGAGGTAGACGAGGAGAAACACCGCCACGACGCCGGAAACGATGTAGTCGAACATGGTTGGCCTCCTACACCCGGTCGCAGAGCTTTACGATGGCCCAGAGCGCGAGGAATCCGAGGGCTCCGATTGCGAGGTAGAACAGGTCAAGCACGGACGTTCTCCTCTTCCACCGGTCGAACGCCGGTAGTCCTGAAGCGTCTGAGGCACGCCTCGCTAGAATGTGACGAGCACGGCGACGGTGACGCGGTTCTCGGACTTCTGAAGATCGGGCGCCCAATCAGGGACGCGCGATCCAGCCGGCCCGGTGTTTCCGCCGGGCGGCGTCACGCCTCCAGGGCCCGAGAAGTACGGGACGTTGGCCGCGCGATGAGTCCCTTCAAAACGGAACGTCACGAACTGGCTCGGCATGTAGTCGAACGTCGTCTGGACATCCCAGGCCGTGTAGGGATCGCCGGGATTTGCGGTGAAGTACGGCGTGCCCGAGAAGGCCGTTGCGCCATTGATCGGCGGCATGAGGACCAGGTATCGCCCGGGGTTGTCGATCGCGCCGCCGCCCACGGTGAAGGCGTACCGATCGTGATCGAACCACATCCGGTGGTAGGCCATGAAGCCGAGAAACGTCTGGGAAGGACTGGCCGGTGTGCCACCGCCGCAACTGACCCCGCCACCATACTCACATCCGGCATCGAACGTGAAAGTGAACGCTGCCTTCGAGATGGTGGCGTCCGGCTGGTCGTGGTACTTCACCTGGATGCTGTCATCGGTGTGAATGCGCTTGCGGTCCGGATTCCCCAACGTGTCGACGCCCCAGTAGTTGTTGGCCGTCACCGACACCGAACCGTTCGGCCGCCACAGAATCTGGCCGCCGACCCCCGGTGCGTGGTTGAAGCGGCCGTACGACTGCCAGCCGTTGACGATCCACGGCTCGATCTTCAGCTTGTCGCTCGGGAAGAACTGGATCCGCACACCGTTGAAAAACCACGGTGTGTTCGAGGAGACATAGGACGGCTGGTAGGTCCAGTTGTCGAACTGGTAGTAGCTCCACAGGCCGACATACGACATGAAGATGCCAGCGTCGACGTTGATGCCATGCATCTTGTCCCAGTGGTAGCCGCCGTACCCTTCTGAGATGTACCGGTAGGCACTGTCGAGGTTCCACTGGCCCCGCGCCGGGCTGGCGTCGTTACGTGGCGTCGTCTGGGAGTACATCCCGAACTGGGTCATCAACCGTCCGCGCACGTTATCGACATGAAAGTCGCCGCCGATGCCCAGCTGCGTGAGCTGCACCTCAGCGTGGCGGAAGATCTCGCTCGAACCGGAAATCGTGTCGTCCTGCGGGCGGTTGAAGCTGTACGTGTAGTTCGTGTCGACCCTGAACTCGCCCGTGAACGCCCTCGTGTCGAGCGGCGAATCCTTCGTTCGCGGGTTGCCGGTCAGCCACGTGAAGTCCGCGAACGCGAACGGCTCGGCCGGCTTGGGCTTGGCGGTGTCGGGAGGCGGAGACGGCGCCGGCCGGTCTTGCGCGGGCATTGGGGACGCAGTCTGAGCCCAGGCCGATGAGAGACCCACGTGTGCCGCCAGCAGGCCCACCAGCACTCCGCCGAGGACGGTCCCTCGCCGCCTCAAGGTATTGCTCATGTAATTCGCTCCTCAGTCGTTCACGAACACGACGACGTAGCCCAGAGCCTCGAGCGTTCGGCGCCACCGGTCCGAGCGAGTTGACCACCAGCGGTGGCGGCCGCCAATCACGATCAGTGAATGGGCCGAAAGCACCGACGGAATCGCCTGCCGTGGATCGCGGCACAAGCAAACCCTGACGCGAGTGTCGCCGCCGTCCGCCTTGAGCCGGGCCTTGAAGTCTTCCATTTGGACCGGCGAGAGGCCGCTGGGTTCCTCCAGCGGTGCCCCGAAATCGACCGACCGGAAGTGGACGAGGGTGACTCCGCGCGTCATCGCGCGCGCCAGACGCCTGGCCACCCGAACGGCGCGCAGGGTGTCTTCGGGCGAGGTGAAGATGACGTAGACGTCGCCGAACTCGAGATGGCAGGCCTCGCGGCCGGACGAGGAGGGCCCGGCGACATCCGGGGTCTGCGAACTACGTTCGATGAGTTGCTGCATAGCCACTTCCCAGACAGGACCAGTCTAGGAAGCGGGACATCAGGAAGTCATAAGGAGGGCGTTAGGATTCTCGACCCTGTTCGGGTGGCAGGTGCAGGCGGTAGCCGACCCAGGGCTCGGTGAGGAGGTAGGCGGGCGTAGAGGGCCTGGGTTCGAGCTTCTTCCTCAGCTGGTTGACAACCACGCGAAGATAGTCGACCTGGTCGCCGTAGTCCGGGCCCCAGACCGCTTGAAGCAC
Organism: Vicinamibacterales bacterium; assembly: GCA_036504215.1. Taxonomy (NCBI): domain Bacteria; kingdom Pseudomonadati; phylum Acidobacteriota; class Vicinamibacteria; order Vicinamibacterales; species Vicinamibacterales bacterium. Next base: position 11,630 of record DASXVO010000036.1, read on the forward strand.
CTGCCGGTGCGACAGCACCTTGTTGGCGTGCGTGACGAAATACCGCAGCACGTCGAATTCCTTCGGTGTCAGGCGCAGGCGCCGGCTTCGAGCGGTCACCTCCCGGGTGTCGAAGTCCACGGTGACCGCCCCCAGCACGACGCGTCCGGCCGGGCCTTGTCCTCCGGGGCTGCGCCGGAGCGCCGCCCGAATGCGTGCCGACAGCTCGGACGGCTTGAACGGCTTCGTCACATAGTCATCGGCTCCCGCGTCAAGGGCCTCGACCGCGTCGGCCTCGCTGTCTCGAACGGTGAGCATGATGACCGCGATCTCGGAGGTAGCTCGAATCGTCCGGCACACGTCCAGCCCGTTCATGCCGGGCATGTTGATGTCGAGCAGCACCAAGTCGAAACGGGATTCACGGAGCTTGTCGAGTGCTACCTCGCCGTTCTTGGCGTCATCGACTTCGAACCCCTGACCGCTGAACGTCACTTTCAGCACTCGCCGAATTTGCGGGTCGTCGTCCACCACGAGAATCCGCCCGCCGCTCATCGCGAGGCTCCGTCTGTCGGCAGCGACATCGTGAACGCGGTGCCCCGTTCGGACGAACTCGCCACGCTCACCGTGCCGCCGTGGGCCTGGGCAATATGTTGGACAATGGCGAGTCCCATGCCGGTTCCAGGCATTTGGTTCGCGTTCGCGCCCCGATAGAAGCGCTCGAAGAGACGACTTTGTTCGCGCTCGGGGATCGGAGGCCCAGCGTTCTGGACGACCAGGTCCACGGTGGCGGGGTTCGCGCGTCCGGTGATCGCGATCGCCGACGCCGGCGGCGAGTACTTGACCGCGTTGTCGAGCAACTGGCGCAGGGCTAGCCCGACGAGATCCCGGTCCACCCGCGCAGGCAGCGTCTCTGGAAGGCTCGTGACAATCGTGTGGCCGTCGAGCCGCGGTTCGAACTTCCGGACCGCTGACACGACGATGGCCGAGAGGTCGTCGAAATCGACCCGCAGGTCGAAATCACCGGCATCGACTCGGACCATTTGCACCGCATCGGTCACGAGCGACTGCAGGCGGTCGAGGCCTTCGTCGATGATGGCTGCCAATTCCTGGTTGCGCGCCCCAGGGACGCTCGACCGGAGGTCGGCAGCAGCCACGGTCATCGACGTCAGCGGGGTCTTGAACTCGTGGGCGAGCGCATCCAGCACCGTGGCGCGCAGCTCGCTGCTGTGCCTGGAGGCTTCCGCGCTCGCGGCGGCGTCCTGGCTGCGACCGCGCTCCAAGCCGATCGCGGCCAGGTTGGCGATCGACTGCACCACGGTATCGGTGAGTCCGGCGTCCGGAATGGCCAGGCTTCCGATTGGCGCACCGCCGAGCTGGATGGCCATCACTACCATCGGTCCCTCGCGCACCGACACGGCCTGTCGCGCGACCTCCCGGAGCTTCTGGTTGATGGACGCCACCTCCGTCGGCCCCGACCACGCCACGGTCCCGGTTCGGTGATCGAACACGGCAACCGTGTCGAGGTCGAACGACTCGGCGATGTGGCGGACCATGGCCGCGGGCACCGACGGACGGGCGGGCGACAGCAGCAGCGCCCGACTGAGCGCGTAGAGGCGCTCGAGATCGCGCTGTCTGGAGAGCGCCTCGACATTCCTGTTCCGCGCGCGACCCGACAGCTGGCTGGCGACGATCGCCGTCACGACGAATCCGGCAAGGGCCACCCAGTTCTGAGGATCGGCAATCGTCAGGGTGCCGACCGGCGGCAAGAAGAAGATGTTGAAACAGAGTGTGGCGACCAGCGAGGAAGCCATCGCCTCGGCGATGCCCCATGCCGTCGCGACGAGGAGGACCACGACGACGTAGCTCAGCGCGACGGTCGTCGGGTTCACGGACAGCAACGAGAAGTACAGCGCGGTGATCGCGGCGACTGAACCAACGGAGAGCGCGATCCGGGCGAGGAGGGCGACACGGCGGGTCACGATGTTCTCATCGGCGAATTCCTGGAACGAGCCTACCCAACGCTGCCTGAGCTGTCAAACCGGATGTCGCTCGCGGAACGCACCCGCTCCCGGCCCCGCTCAACGAACGGCTGACGGCGTCGGACCGCCGTGCCGCCAGACACCTGCCGCCCGCCGCCCGCCCGCTTGACGGCCCCTACTGGTCTGGGTACTGTGTCTGTTTAACCTACACTCCGCTTCGCTCGCGGGATGGGGGGAGGACGGGACCCATCCTCCTGACTTGATGGCACTGCAGGACGCTTCCGGCCAAAACCCGTCAGCTAGCCTCGGAACCCCGTCGGTCCCACGGACGCGCAGCGGCGGCGACCATTCCGCCGCCTGACAGGATGTGCTGGCGGTCATAGCAACCTGCCTCCGCCGTGGCTCGGCGTCGTCTTGTGGCCCGGTCGCTGTGAGTCCTTGAGAAGCACGCATGCAGACAGATAGCTCGGTTCACGCGACACCCCGCGGCCCGATCAAGGTCGTTGTCGCCACCACGGTGTTCCTCTCGTTCATCTCGTTCTGGCGGGCTGCGGCCATCGTGCTCGGCGACCTTGGTTCGTCGGCCTTCTACGCCGGCGGGATCGCGGAGCAGGCGGTCGGAAAGGCCGCACCCTGGTTCATCCTCGGCGTCATGCTCTTTTCCTACGCCGTGCGCGCCATCTACGTCGAGAGTTCCGTGATGTTCGTGCGCGGCGGAGTGTACCGGGTGGTCAAGGAAGCGATGGGCGGCACGATGGCGAAGCTGTCGGTCTCCGCCCTGCTGTTCGACTACGTCCTGACCGGTCCGATCAGCGCGGTGTCCGCCGGCCAGTACATCGTTGGTCTCATGTCCGATGTGCTGGGACACTGGAACGCGCGCCTGCCGTTCGCCCCGAATCACGTGGCCGCCGCATTTGCGATCGGCATCATCTCTTACTTCTGGTGGCGCAACACACAAGGCCTGCGCGAGTCGAGCCATGACGCCTTGCGCATCATCCAGATCACGACGGCCATGGTCGTAATCCTCCTGGTCTGGTCGGTCGCGACCCTGCTGTTGCGCGGCGGCGCGCTGCCGCCTCCGCCCACGGCCGAACACCTGCACTTTTCGGACGAAGCGCTCGGCTGGCTGAAGGGCACTCCGCTTCCGACGTTTACAGTGATCGCGCTGCTCATCGGCTTTGGCCACTCATTCCTGGCGATGAGCGGCGAGGAGTCGCTCGCACAGGTGTAACGCGAGATCGAGCACCCAAAGGTGCTCAACCTCCGGCGAACCGGGCTGGTCATCTTCCGCTATTCGCTGATCTTCACGTCCTCGGATAGTTTCCTCGCCGTGGCGTTCATTCCCGACGCGACTCGTGCGAGATTCTCGGACAACCTCATCTCCGGGATTGCGATGCACTTGGTTGGTCCGCTCTGGTTGCGACTGTTCTTCCAGGGCTTCGTCGTGCTGGTGGGCTTCCTCATCCTGTCCGGCGACGTCACCACGGCGATTGTCGGGTCGAACGCCGTGCTCAACCGCGTGTCCGAGGACGGGGTGCTGCCCGAGTGGTTCCGGCATCCTCATCGGCGGTTTGGGACGTCGCATCGGACGCTCAATGTGATCGTCGGTCTGCAGTTGCTCACCGTCGTGCTGAGCGGCGGCGACATCTATCTGCTGGGCGAGGCGTACGCGTTCGGTGTCGTCTGGAGCTTCGCGTTGAAAGGGCTGGCCGTCCTGGTCCTGCGCTACAAGGAGCCTGGACCGCGCGAATGGCGCGTCCCGTTGAACTTCCGTCTGTGGAACACCGAAGTGCCCGTCGGACTGGCGTTGACCACGCTTGGACTGTTCTCTGTGGCCCTGATTAACTTGTTCACCAAGCGTGTCGCCACGGTATCGGGCTTTGCCTTCACCATGGTGATCTACGTCGTATTCGTCGTTGCGGAACACGCCAACGCCAAGCGACGGCGATCAGCGGGCGGCGTGGATCAGTTCCAGCTGGCGCCAGCTGACGACATCGATCTCGACGGCGTCGGCATCCGCCCTGGCGGTGTGCTCGTGCCGGTTCGCGACTACAACACGCTGGCGCACCTGAAGTGGGCGCTCGGCCGGCCAGAGACCGCGCAGCGCGACGTGGCAGTGCTGACCGTGCGCCTGCTTGATCGAAGCGACACCACGACGCACAACCTGCAACAGGGTGATCTCTTCTCCGACTACGAACAGCTGCTGTTCACCCGGGTCGTCGCGGTGGCGGAGCGGGAGGGGCGACCGGTGAAGCTGCTCGTGGTGCCGGCGACCAACGTGTTCGACGCCGTCGCACGGACGACTGTCCGCCTCGCGTCGAGCGAAATCGTGCTGGGCGATTCGGCGAAGTTCAGCGCGGACAACCAGGCGCGGCTGCTCGGGGAGGCTTGGGAACGAGTCGAGGGTAGCCAGCAGCTGGCCACGCGTCTGCTGGCGTACAAGCTGACGGGTGAGGTCCAGCACTACCAGTTGGGCGCGCACGCGCCGGGGCTCACGCGAGACGACCTTGACCTGATTCACGAACTGTGGCTCGAAATGGGAGGGACGGCCGGAGATCTCCATCACCGGGACATTGTCAGGGCGGCGCTCGAGGAGTTCCACATGGACCTGAAGGGGCCACGCAGAGCCGAGGTGCTGGCCAGGGTCCGCGGTGGCCAGTCTTCAACACCAAGTGGTGAGCCCCCTCGACAATGAGGGTCGCGGACGCGGCGGACGGTGTCGTCACCGAGATTGACTCGTAGTCCGTGAAGCCTCATCCAGGGTCCACGTTGCCCTTTTCTTGCCCTTTGGCGGCAGCAACACCCGGCTCCGGCCGGCAAGGAGCAGCAACGGGCGGATCCGGCTGACCGCTTGGTTCTTCAGTGGGTTGCGGTGATTCCGGCTCGGTGGGGCACGGGTCGGCAACCGGCGGCAAGGTGGGCTCGTTCGTGCTACGAACCAGGAGGTCGTCCGCCTTCGCTCGCCGGGAGATCCATGCGAGCTACGGCGAGACCACGCCGCAGCGCGAAGCGCGGAGGCGGGCAGGTTCGAGTCCTGCAGGGCGCGCCACTTCTTCGCTCGCCACGCATCCGGGCGAGCGTTCCATCAACGCCCCAGTCCCGAGCGAGCGAAGCGAGTCGAGGGGCAGGGCGCGCCAAATCCTTCCGGATCAACAACTTATACTGTTCAGCCACTGGTCGATCGCGTTGTAGCTGCGACCCAGAGGGTCGCAGCCGTCGCGCGCGGGATTCGGCCAGATTCTGCGAAGTGACCTCGGTCGCCGTCCTTCGATCACCGGGCGTTGCCCTTTTCTTGCCCTTTGCCCGTCAGGGGACCTGTGTTGGAGCAGGTACCGATGATGAAGGTCGAGTTCACCTCCGCACCGCAGTTCCCCGTCGCTCCCAGGGCATCCATGAGCTGGGTTGGCGCGGCAATGCGCCGAGTCGCCGACACGAGCCGCTCCCGTCGGCGACGCCGTGGAGAGACGCCCAACTCTTCGCGACTTCGAGAACTGGCCTCTACTCCAACCTGACGAGCCCTCGGCGGGCCGCGACCTTGATCGCCTCCGTGCGACTCGTGACGCTCAGCTTCTCGAACAGGTGTCCAAGGTGGGTCTTGAACGTGCGGTTGCTGATGGCGAGCGCATTGGCGATTTCCGGGTTCGCCTTGCCCTCCGCCAGCAACTGTAAGTTCGTGAGTTCTCGCGGCGTGAGCCGCACATGGGTCACGCCTTCGGCGAGCTACTCGGCCGCCGCCGGCACCAAATACGTCTTCCCGGCCAGGACCGTGCGGATGCAGCGGACGAGATCCTCCGCCGAGATGTCCTTCAGCAGGTAGGCCTTCGCTCCCGCGTTGAGCGCGCGCGCGATCTCGTCGTCGGTGTCGTCCGTCGTGAGCACGATGATGCGCGCGGCGGGATCGAGCGCGCGGACCCGCTGGACGGCCTCGACGCCCTCCATCTCGGGCATCCGGGGGTCGAGGAGCGTGATATCCGGCCGATGGTGTTCGAAGGCACGAACGGCCTCGACACCGTTGCCGGCTTCAGCTACGACCTCGCGCCTATGGCCGTCATCAATCTCGCAAACGCACCGTGCGCTCGGGCCGAAGTGGGTCGTCGTCCTTCCTTCAGGGTGCTGAAGCGAGGGCCGAGCCGACGGCCCGCAGCAACTCGTTCGCGCTGAAGGGCTTCTGCAGCGCCGTGGCGGCACCAAGCGCCGACGCCGCCCGGAGCATGGTCCCGCCGAACGCCCCCGATATCGCGATGATCGCGGGCCTCGGCTCGAGCTTCGCGAGCATGCCGATCGTTTCGATATTGTCCTGTTCGGGCATGACGAGGTCGGTGATGACCAGATCGGCGGCTTCAGCCTGCGCCAGCCGTAGCGCCTCGCGGCCGTCCGGGGCCTCCAACACTCGGAACCCGGCGCGCGTTAGGACCCGGGACATCAGGTGCCGGACCGCCGCGTCGTCGTCCGCGACGACGACCGTCAATCTGCGGACGCTCTCGCTGGCGTCGGTGCGCGTACCGACCTGCTCCATCACGGCCTGCGGCCCCACCCCGCGGATGTTGTCTTCGTCGTCTGGAAGGCATGTCACGTCGATCTCCGTCGGCGACTCTGCGGTCACATCGAGAACTGGCCCACCAGGTTCTGGAGTTGCCCAGCCATCTTGGCGAGGGCCTGTGCCGCCGTCTGAGTCTCGGCTGCGCTCTGCGCGGCCGACTGCGCGGCGTCGGCGACGCTCGACACGTTGCGCGCGATCTCGGCCGACCCGCGAGCCGCCTCGGTGATGTTGCGGCCGATCTCGTTGGTCGTCGCCGTCTGCTCCTCGACGGCTGACGCGATCGTGTTGGACACATCGTCGACCTGACGAATGATCCCGGCGATCTGGCCGATGGCCGCCACCGCGCCCTTGGTCTCGCCCTGGATCCCCTCGATCTTTCGGCTGATGTCCTCGGTCGCCTGCGCCGTCTGCTTGGCCAACTCCTTCACCTCGTGCGCCACGACCGCGAAGCCCTTGCCGGCGTCCCCGGCGCGCGCGGCCTCGATGGTCGCGTTGAGTGCCAGAAGGTTCGTCTGTTCCGCGATCGACGTGATGACCTTGATGACGTTCCCAATCTCGGCGGACGACTCTCCCAGCTTCTGGACGGTGTCGTTGGTCGACTCGACGAACCGCACCGCATTCTTCGCCATTTCGGCCGCTTCGTTGGCGGACTTCGAAATCTCGCGGATCGACGCGAGCATCTCCTCGGAGCTGGTCGCGATGACGGTGAGGTTCTTCGACACCTGCTCGGTGGCGGCCGAGACGACGCCGGTTTGCGTGGCGGTCTCCTCGGCGTTGGCCGCCAGTTGCTGGCTGATCGCGGTGAGTTCCTCCGACGAGGTGCCCAGGCCCTCAGCGTTCTGACCGATGTCGCGCATTGAGCCGCGCAGGTCGCGGACCATCGTATTGATCGAGTCCTTCATCGCCGCGTGGTCGCCAGCGTACGTGCCTTCCACCTCCCGGCGGAGGTCCTGCTTGGCCACGCTCTCGAGCACCTTCGCCGCCTCCGCGATCGGCGTCGTGATGGCGTCGAGCGTCGCGTTGAAGCCGGCGATCACCTTCCGGTACTCGCCCTGGTGCTTCGTCGCGTCGGCGCGGGTCGCCATCCGGCCCTCGACGGCGGCCTGCGACAGCGTCCCGACATCGGCGACGAGCGCCTGGACGTTGGTCCGGATGGCGTTCATCCCGTTCGTGAGGATGATCTGTTTCCCCGGGAGGGGGCGCATCTCGCGGGCGAGATTGCCCGCGGCATACTCGTTCATGATCCCGATGGCCTCGACGACCGGGACCGATATGGCGTCGAGAGCCTCGTTGATGCCTTTCGCTAGGCGCGCGTACGCGCCGGCCAGCGAGCCGACGTCGCAGCGGCTCTCGACGTCGCCGGCCTTCTGCTCGCCGATCACCGCTTCCAGGGCGGAGGAGAGGCGGGTGAGGTTGTCGATGCAGGCATTCAGATTGTTCTTGATCTCGTTGAAGTCGCCTTGGTAGATGTCGGTGATCTTCGGCGGGATGTCGCCCTTCGAGATGCGATCCACGTACTCCGCGGCCACGTTCAGCGGCCCAATGACCGCATCCAGCGTCGCGTTGACGCCCGCAATGACCGCCCGGTAGTCGCCCTGGTGCCTGGAGGCATCGGCCCGAACGGCGAGGCGGCCCTCGACCGCCGCCTTGGACAGTGTTCCGGTGTCCACGACCAACGCTTGGATGCCTTCCATCATCGCGATGAAGGCCGGGATCAGCTCGTCGTTCTCCGAGCGGCGCCCGATCGGCTTGTACTTCGCGAGGTCGCTGAGGTCGCCGGCCGCGATGTGCAGCGCCACGCCCTGAAGGGCGAGCAGCCGTTCGCGCACCTCATCTACCGCGCGGCAGACCTCGGCGAAGATCCCCTGGTACTGCCCGGACGCGGCCAGGCGGTAGTCGTTGACAGCCATCCGCTGCAGGACGGCGTTCGCCTCGACGAGGCCGCCCAGGCCGTCGATGCACTGGTTGAGGTTGTTCTTGAGCTCGTTGAAGTCTCCCGCGTAGGCGTCCGTGATCTTCGGTGGGATGTCGCCCTTGGAGATGCGATCGACGTACTCGGCGGCCACGTTGAGCGGGCCGATCACCGCATCGAGCGTCGCATTGACGCCGGAGACGATCCTGCGGAAATCGCCGTCGTGCTTCGCGGCGTCCGCGCGGGTTGCCAGCCTGCCTTCGACCGCGGCTTTCGCGAGGGTCCCTGTGTCCTCGATGAGCGCGTTCACCGCGTCGATGCACGTGTTCAGGTTGTTCTTGATCTCGTTGAAGTCGCCCTTGTAGGGGTCGGTGATTTTCGGCGGGATGTCGCCCTTCGAGATCCGATCCACGTATTCCGCCGCGACGTTCAGGGGACCGATGACGGCGTCGAGCGTGGCATTGACGCCCTGCACGATTGTGCCGTAACCGCCGGCGAACGCCGACGCGTCGCCCCGCTCGTCGAGCCGCCCCTCGCGCGCGGCCGCAGCCAGCCGGCCCGTCTCGGCCGCCATCCGCTGCAGCACTGCGACGGCGCGCGCGAAGTTCTGCGACAACACGTCGCGGTCCGACCTGGGCTCGATCGCGATCCCCAGGTCCCCCCGGCTGAGCGCGTCGGCCGCGGCCGCGATGCCCTTGATGTAGTCGATCGTCCCCCGGAAGGCGTCTGCGAGCCTTCCGACCTCGTCGCCGGACCGGTACTCCACCACGTGGTCGACATCGCCGGCGGCCATCCGGTTGGCTACGTCCGTCATACGAGTGAGCGGGCGGATGGTCAGAAGCGTGATGTACGCGAGCAGGCCGCACGCTCCCAGAACCCAGACGCACGCGATCCCGCTGATCCACAGTTGCCGCCGAGACATACCGGCGACCGCCGACAGTTCTGCGTGCATCTCCGCCACGAGACGCTGGGTGAGGCTCCCAAGCGCCTTCTTGATATCCGCTCCCTGTTTGCCGACCCGGAGCGCCTCGTCCGTGCGGCTGGTCTTCCCGCCGGCCATCTCGGTGTAGACGGACGAGGCGCTGGACGTGTAGGCCGAGTGCTCTCGCAACGCGTCCCCGGCGGCGACCCGCGCCGCCTCCGGCACGCGTTCGTCCCTGCGGACTTGCTCGAGCGCGGCCGCCACCAGCGCGGCCTTTTCTCCCCCGGCCTTCACCGACGCCGGATCGCCCGTCGTCACACCGGTCTCGTAGTCGGTCAACTGCTGCTCGAAGGCAGACAGCGCGGCCTGGCCGCCCTGCGCTGCAGGGAACAGCGCGGCGGACATGTCCTCTAGTCGGTTCTGTGACGAACGGCCGCTTGCGACGACGAACGCCATCGCCACGGCGTAGCCGAGCGCGAGCGCCACGACGAGCGTGACGATCTTCCGGCCCAGACTGAACGACTGCCATTGTGACTTCAGGTTCATGGCTTCACCCCGCCGCCCCGAATCCGCGCAACAGGAACAGGTGCAATCACGCCAGATCAGAAGGAGAACGTCGTCTTGAGTGCCAGCACATACGAGTGCTCGGCCAGCGCATTCGTTCCCGTGGGGATCATCAGCGCGGTGCCGTGGATCTTGTGCAGCTCGGCCTTGACCAGCCAGTACTTGTTGATGTCGACGCGAACCGCTGCGGCCAGGTCCTTGCGGAATCTGGCCACATCGCTCTTGTCGAAGCGATTGAGGTAGTAGTCCTCGTAGTAGGCACCCACCTCAGCGATATCGTTCAGGCGGTAGGTGCTGCTGACGTAGTACGACTCGTCGTCCTGATTCCGCGGGATGACGCCGCCCACGGTCGCTCTGACTTCCTGACGCCGGAACTCCGCCGCCAGCACGAGGTTGCGGAACGCGTACTCGCAGGACACGTAGCTCCGGGTCAGCTTCGTGAAGTCCACCGGCAACGCAATGCCCGGGGGCAGGCCGATCCCCGGCGCCAGGGCTGTGGTCGTTACCTCGACGGTGAACGCCGTCTGGAACCGGGTCACGGCCAGACGCAGACCCTCGATCGGAGTCTGCCACTCGGCGTTCGCGACATAGGTCGTACCGCCATGAGCGTCGGTCACTTTGACGGGCAGCGCCATCTGGATGCTCTTCGCCACTCCGCCGTCCGCCACCATCGCGAGCGCGCCCATGTGCAGCTGGTACCCCAGCCGCCCGGCCTGCTTCATCGGGATCGTGCCGTAACCAGCCATCCCGGTCTGGGCGATCGTGCTCTCGCGCGCGCCATCGTCGTAGGTGCCCTGCGGCAGAAAGATGAAGGTGCGCAACGAGTCGTTGTCGCGGCTCTCGTTGTAGAGGCCGAGCGGCATCTTCACCTTGCCGAAGCGGATTCCCGTCCAGTCCCTGAGTCGGTAGTCGCCGAGCGCCCAGTCAATGGTCGGCGTGTCCTTCCCGACATCCCCTCGCGCCTGGGCGAACAGCTGCATGCCGATACGGAGCCGCGCCGTCACCTGCTTCTGGACGTTGAAGCCGAACTCGTTGAAGTTGAAGGTGCCGTCGCCGGTGCCCTTCATCACGTCGTTGCTGCTCGTGCTCTTCGCGTAGCCTTGGGACACGAACACGTGGACCTGCACGTCGTCGCCCTGCGCGAGCGATGCCGAGGGCAGGGCCGCCAGAAGGACAGCGGCGAGAATCGGTGTCAGTCGTCTGGTTCTGGTGTTCATCGTCGTCTCCCTACTCGACCTTCATGGTCTTCGCCGACCCGGCCGCGGTTCCTGCCGGGACGTAGCCAATGGCGCCCGGCTCCTTCGCCACATACGCGGCGAGCGCCGCGGGATCGGCGAACGACTTCGGTGCCCCCGCCTTGCCAGTGAATACGAGCTTCTTCCAGTAGCTGTCGAACTGCGCCGGCGTCTTGCCGAGGACCTCCTGCAGGAACGCCTTGTGCGCCGCGCCGTCCTCGAGGACGACGATCTTCACCGCCGTCCCATTGCTCCACGTCGTCTTGTCGCCGAGGAACATGGCCTTGAGGTCGGTGCTGCTCACCGCCGCGCCGGGCGCGCTGCCGTTGGCGATCACCACGTACTCCGCGGCCCACGTCGGGGACGAGACCAGCACGGCCGCCGCTGCCAGCACGGCGAGCGCAACGAGGCGCTTCGGGGTCGGTTTCCGCATCACTTGTCGAACCATCGGTTGCTCCTTTCGGTTCGGCCGCCGAACGCCGATTCGCCGCACGCGCGGACGCCCGCGTGGCGAACGTCACTTCGACTCCAGCCAGGGAATCGACCCGGCAGTTCGGTCCGGAGAGGGACGAAAATCTTGAGGCGGACTGGGAGATCCTTGAGCCTGGCGTCGTGGCTTCAGGGTTGCTCGCGGCGGCCTGACACGCCGAGGTGGGGTGCGGTTCGGATCGCGGCTAGAGCCTGGTGAGGCCCTCACGGATGGCGTACTTGGTCAACTCCGCGACACTGAGGCGCCAGGTTCTCCTCCGACCGATTGCCGCTTCAACAAGTAGCCGCGCACGCCCAGCCGCCGCGCCCTGTGGACCAGGTGCGGGTCGGCCTCCGCGGACAGCACGATGGTCCGCGCGCCGGGGAAGCGCTCCGAAGGCGGCGGATGAATGCCAGGCCGCCGTCCGGCGTGCGGAGGTCGCCGAGGGCCAGGTCTGGCGCCGCCGACTTCGCCCGGTCAAGCGCCGAGAGCCCGTCGGCGGCTTCGGCCACGATCTGGCTGCATCTTCCTCGCCTCCGGACCGTGCCGAGTCAGACGGTGGTCGCGCGAGCGAGGGCAGAACGGCCTCGTGGACCTCGTGCGGTTTGGGGAACGAGGGCGGCGCTGACACGCGGATGGCGTCGAGGGGGGTGCGCTGCCGGGACCCGCCTGCACGAGTCCCGGCGCCATGGCACGGAGCCGACGGCGCTATCCGCGCCCGACTTCGCTGGAAAGACCGCTCGTGTCACGCAAGAGCGGTCGTCGGTACGCCGACCGTCACATCGAAATCTCTCCGACCAATGCCTGGAGTTGTCCCGCCATCCCGGCAACCGATTTCGCGGCCTTCTCGGTGTCCGCGGCGCCCTGTGCGCCCGATTGAGCCGCTTGGGCGACGCTCGCCACGTTACGCGCGATCTCGGCCGAGCCGCGTGCGGCTTCGGTGATGTTCCGCCCGATCTCGTTGGTCGTCGCCGTCTGTTCTTCGACGGCAGACGCGATCGTGTTCGACGCATCGTTGATCTGGCGAACGATCTCGCCAATCTGGCCGATCGCGCCGACCGCGCCCTTGGTCTCGCCCTGGATCCCCTCGATCTTGCGGCTGATGTCCTCGGTCGCCTGCGCGGTCTGCTTGGCAAGCTCCTTCACCTCGTTCGCCACCACCGCAAAGCCCTTGCCCGCGTCCCCGGCGCGCGCTGCCTCGATGGTCGCGTTGAGCGCGAGGAGATTCGTCTGCTCCGCAATCGAGGTGATCACCTTGATGACGTTGCCGATCTCCACCGACGACTCGCCAAGCTTCTGGACGGTCTCGTTCGTCGAGTCGACGAACTTCACCGCGTTTCTCGCCATTCCGGCCGCGTCGTTGGCTGACTTGGCGATCTCGCGGATCGAGGCGAGCATCTCCTCTGAACTGGTGGCGACCACCGTGAGGTTCTTCGACACCTGCTCGGAGGCCGCAGAGACGACATTGGTCTGAGTGGCGGTCTCCTCCGCGTTGGCCGCCATTTGCTGGCTGATCGCCGTGAGCTCTTCCGATGATGTGCCGAGCGCGTGGGCGTTCTGACCGATTCCCTGCATCGAGGTGCGCAGGTCCCGTACCATGGTGTTGATCGAGTCCTTGATCGCCGCGAGGTCACCCGCGTACGTCCCTTGCACTTCCGTGCGAAGGTCCTGCTTGGCGACCCGTTCCAGCACCTTCGCGGCTTCCGCGATCGGCGTCGCGATGGCGTCGAGCGTCGCGTTGAACCCTGCGATCACCTTCTGGTAGTCGCCCTCGTGTTTCGTGGCGTCTGCGCGGACGGCGAGCCTCCCCTCCGCTCCAGCCCGTGCCAGCTGCTCTCCGTCGGCGATCAGGGCCAGGAGGTTCGTGCGGAGCCGGTCCATCATCTCGTTCGCCACCACCTGCTTGCCCGGCAGCTTCTTCAAGACCGGTGTGAAGTCCCCGGCGGCATAGGCCCTCAGGATGTTCAGGATCGTCAGGATGTTGCCGACGTGCAGTTGCACCGCTTCATTGACGCCCGCCATCATCTGCCTGTAGGCGCCGGAGAACTGGTCCACCGGCACCACCGCCTCGATGTCTCCCGCCTTCTGGGCGTTGTGCAGCTCGCCCATCCGGCTGAGCATGGCGGTGAGTGTCTCCGTGAGCCCGTTCAGGTTGTTCTTGATCTCGTTGAAGTCGCCCGCGTAGCTCTCGGTGATCTTGGGCGGAATATCGCCCTTCGAGATCCGATCCACGTACTCCGCGGCCACGTTCAGTGGCCCAATGACCGCATCCAGCGTCGCGTTGACGCCCGCGATGACCGTCCGGTAGTCGCCCTGGTGCCTGGAGGCATCGGCCCGAACCGCGAGGCGGCCTTCGACCGCCGCCTTGGATAGCGTCTGCGTGTCCACGACCAGCGCCTGGATGGCCTCCATCATCGCGATGAAGGCCGGGATCAGCTCGTCGTTCTCCGAGCGGCGCCCGATCGGCTTGTACTTCGCGAGGTCGCAGAGGTCGCCGGCCGCGATGTGCAGCGCCACGCCCTGAAGGGCGAGCAGCCGTTCGCGCACCTCATTTACCGCGCGGCAGACCTCGGCGAAGATCCCCCGGTACTGCCCGGACGCCGCCACGCGGTAGTCGTTCGCCGCCACGTGCTGCAGGACGGCGTTCGCCTCGACGAGGCCGCCCAGGCCGTCGATACACTGGTTGAGGTTGTTCTTGATTTCGTTGAAGTCTCCCGCGTAGGCGTCCGTGATCTTCGGCGGGATGTCGCCCTTCGAGATGCGGTCGACGTACTCCGCCGCCACATTGAGCGGGCCAATGACCGCGTCCAGCGTGGCGTTGACCCCCTCCACGATCTTCCGGAAGTCACCGCCGTGCTTCGACGCGTCGGCACGTGTTGCCAGCCTCCCCTCGACGGCCGCCTTCGACAGCGCCTTCGAGTCGGTTACGAGCGCGTTGATCGCGTCGATGCAGACGTTCAAGTTGTTCTTGATCTCGTTGAAGTCACCCGCGTAGGCATCGGAGATCTTCGGCGGGATGTCGCCCTTGGAGATCCGATCGACGTACTCGGCGGCGACGTTCAGCGGCCCGATCACCGCGTCCAGCGTGTCGTTCACGCCCTTTACGATGTCGTGGTAGCCGCCCTGGAACTTCGCGGCGTTCCCGCGCGTGGCCAGCCTGCCCTCGACGGCCGCCCTCGCCAGCCCTCGGGTCTCGTCCGCCATCTCGCGCAGCGTCGTCGTCATCTCTCCGTAGGCCCTGGCGGCCTCCTTCAGCCGGCCAATCATGCCGTCGAACGCCTTCGCCAGTTGTCCGACCTCGTCACCGCGGTCGAGCCGGAGCTCCGTGGCAGTGACCGTCAGGCTGCGCCCGAGGTCGCCGCGCGCGAGGGCGTCGAGCTCCGCCGTCATCGTCCGCAGGTCGACGTCGCCGACCTGCTTGGCGAGAGCCACGACCTGGCCGACCGGCTTCGAGATCGACCGCGCCAGGACGAAGCCCAGCGCGAGCGCCGCGAGGACCCCGACGCCGATCAGGATCGCCATCGTCCGCGTCGCCGCATCGGCGGTGGCCCTGTTGTTGTCGGAGATCCTCTTCGCCACCTGGATGTTGTAGCTCGTCAGAGTGTCGAAGGCATCCTGGGTCTGCCGGACCGTCGCCGCGCCCTCGTTGCGGAGCAGGGCAACCGCCTCGGCCTTCTTGTTCTGGGCCGACAGCGCGTTCAAGCGGTCCGCCAGGTTCATGTATCCCGTCCAGGCGGCCTGCAGGGCCTGGAAGTTCTGCTTGTCCTGTTCGTCCAGGAACTGCTTCCCGTACTCGGCCAGCTGCTTCTTCACTGCGTCGTCGGCCGCCTTGCACGCCGTGACGTACGTGCGCACCTCGTTGGGATCGGTGGCGATCATGGCGTAGGGGATGTTGGCCCGAACCGTGCCGTAGGCCGATGTGGCCCGCACGAGGTCCTCCAACGGAATCGTCACGGTCTCGTACAGCGCGACGTCGTCGGCTTCGATCGTCCTGATCTTCGTGACGCCGACGATGCCGACGACGCCGGCAATCGCGGCGATGACGACGAAGCCCGCCGTCAGCTTGGTCCCGATCTTGAAGTTGTTCAGTGCATTCATGCTTGCGCTCCGTGTCCTTCCGTGACTGTCACTCCACCGAGTCCTGCCTCGCGCGCACCCGTTCTGCCGGCTGCGACGCCGCGCTGGTCGAGCACCTGCGGCGCACCGACCGTGAGCAATAGATGGTTCTCGAGCTTGTAGACGCCGGTGGCCACAGCTCGAATGTCCTGTGAGAGGCTCTCCGGCACCGGCTCGTAGGCGGCGCCGTCCAGGTCGATCACGTCGCCGATCTCGTCCACGAGGAGGCTGACGGCCCCATCGTCGGCAAGGATGACGACGTTCATCGGGACCTGGTTCGGCGGACGAACCTTCAGGCCAAGACGGCGGCGCATGTCGATCGCCGTCACGATCTGCCCGCGCAGGTTGATGAGGCCTACGATTGCGCCAGACGCCCGCGGCACGCGGGTCATGTCCTGGTAGTTGAGGACTTCCTGCACGCGCGACACTTCGACGCCGAACCACAGCCCATCCACCACGAACGTCGCGAACTGCCCGCCGCGATCGGCAGTACCCGTGGCGCCCGCTACCTGGTCGCGCGCCATGATCAACTCCTCTCCGCGGCATCCGCCGCCGTGCTCCGTCGCGAGGCGACACCGGTGATGGTCCGGAGCAGGTCATCGCGGTCCGACCGCAGCACCCATCCGTCGAACCCGATCTCACCGGCCGTCTGGTCCGCGACTCGGCTGGTGAGTCCGAGCACGGGCAGGCCGGCGAGCCGCTCCCGCGTCCGCACCTCGTGCAGCAGGGTGCTCGTCTCACCACCCGGGAGGTCCAGGGCGGCGACGAGGACGTCCACCGGATTGCGCTCGCACGCCTCGAGGGCCTCGGCGACCGAGGCCGCTTCGGTCACCCGCAATCCGGCGAGTTCGAGGCTGTTCTTCAGGAGCGCCCGCGAGAAGGCCGAGGCGTCGGCCAGCACGACCGTCGTGCGGGCAGCGCCGACGGACTTCCAGGTCGGCAAGTCGCCCTGCATCTCTTGCAGCACGGTTCCGAGGTCGAGGAAGTCCGTGACCTTCTTGCCAACAACCGCGGATCCGTTCAGCCCGAGCCTCGTCGAGGACTGTCGCACCGTCACCGCGTCGTGCAGGATGTCGACGATCTGATCGACGATCAATCCCATCGACCGTTCGCCGTCGCTGAAGACGACCGCTGGGACCAGCTCGGGCAGGGCGGCGACGTCGAGCGGCATCCCCTCGAGGACGCACCCCACAGGCACGAGGCGCAGGAGCCCGCCGCGGTACTGGACCACCAGTGTTCCCCCGGCACGCTCCACGCGATTCCGCGGGAACTCTTCGAGGCGGGTCACGAGCGCCAGCGGGACGGCGAGCCGGTCGAACGAGCCGGCCCTGAAGACGAGGTAGCTCTGCCGGCTGGCGTCCGCGAGGTCGCGGCGCTCCTCGGCCTGCGCCTGCGCCGGGGTGGTGTGCAGGACGCCAGACAGTTCCGCGATGCCGTGCACGTCCAGGATCAGCGCAACGCGGCCGTCGCCCATGATGGTGGCGCCGGCGTAGACGTTCATCCCCTTGAGCCGCTTGTCCAGCGGCTTGACGACGATCTCCTGGGCGTCGTGCACGCCGTCCACGACCAGGCCGAACTCGTGGCCGTCGGCCTGCAGCACGACCACATTCACCAGGTCGGTGCGGTGCCCCTCGTCGCCGAGTGCGAGCAGCGTTCGCAGGCGGACGATCGGCAGAAGCGTCCCGCGGCGGCGCAGCACGTGCGTGCCGTGCACCACCTCGAGTTGCCTGAGCCCGTCGCCTTCCAGGCGCAGCAGCTCTCGCAGGCTGACCTGCGGAATGACGAAATGTTCCGCGCCGGCGCCGACCACGAGGCCCGGGATGATGGCGAGCGTGAGCGGGATCTTGATCTTGACGGTGGTCCCGGCCCCCGGCCGGCTCATGATGTCCACGACGCCGCCGATGCGCTCGACATTCGTCTTGACCACGTCCATGCCGACGCCGCGGCCCGACACGCTGGTCACCGTGTCCGCGGTGGACACCCCCGGCAGGAACAGGAGATCCAGCGCCTCGCGGTCGCTGAGACGCTCTGCCTGCTCGGGCCGAAGGAGCGCCTTCTGCACGGCCCTGTCCTTCAGGTGCTGCAGATCCACGCCCGCGCCGTCATCGGTGATCTCGATGTTGACCTGTCCGCCCTCGTGAAACGCGCGCAGGAGGAGCCGGCCTTCGGCCGGCTTGCCGCGCTGGACCCGCACAGCCGGCATCTCGATGCCGTGGTCGCAGCAGTTGCGGACCACGTGCGTCAGCGGGTCCTTGATGGCCTCGATGATGCTCTTGTCGAGCTCCGTGTCCGCGCCGTCCATCTCGACGGTGATCTGCTTCTGGAGTCTGGTCGCCAGATCACGCACGTGACGCGGCAGCTTGTTCCACACGACACCGATCGGCTGCATGCGGGTCTTCATGACCGCCTCCTGCAGCTGCATCGTGATCAGGTTCAGGCGTTGCGATGTCGACGTCAGGCCCGCTTCCTCGCGTCGGCTCGTGAACTGGATGATCTGGTTTCGGGCCAGGACCAGCTCACCCACCAGGTTCATCAGGCGATCGAGCAAGCCCACGTCGACACGGATGGTCGAATCCCCGATCCCGGTCTGGCCCGGCGATCCGTTCGACACCGGCGTGCTGGGTTCCTCGTGTTGGCTCATCGCGACCTCTCTGCCGGCCATGCGGCCAAGCCGGGGCGAACAAGGACCGGACCGCTCTCGCCCTGTCGCGGCACGGACTCGTGGCGGCCACGGACCTGACACCCAGTTGGCCGCCGAACGCCGGTTCACCGCACGCGCGAACACCCGCGTCGAGAACTTCACTTCGGCTCCAGCCAGGGAATCGACCGCCAGTTCCGTCCGGAGAGGGACGAAGATCTCGAAGCGGGCCGGGAGATCCTTGAGCCTGGTGTCGTGGCTTCTGGGTGGCTCGCGGGCGGCCTGACACGCCGAGGTGGTGTGCGGGTCAAATCGCGGCTAGAGGCTGGTGAGGCCCTCGCGTATGGCGTACTTGGTCAACTCCGCGACACTGAAGAGCTCCAGCTTCTTCATCATGCTATGGCGGTGCGTGTCGACGGTGGTCACGCCCACGCCCAGCGTCGCGGCAATCTCCTTGCTGGTCTTGCCTTCCGCGAGCAGGCGCAGCACATCGATCTCGCGAGAAGACAACGGCATGCGGCGGGCGGGTACCTGGGCCTCGCGGTAGCCTTCCGCGACGAGCGCCGCCACTTCAGGGCTGAAGAACGCCTGGCCGTGCATCGCGGCGTCGACCGCCCGGACGACTTCCTCCGACCGATTGCCCTTCAACACGTAGCCGCGCACGCCCAACCGCAGCGCCCCGTGGACCACAAGCGGGTCGGCCTCCCCGGACAGCACGATGGTCCGCACGCTGGGGAATCGCTCCGAAAGACGGCGGATGAATTCCAGACCGCCGTCCGGCATGCGGAGGTCGACGATGGCCAGGTCTGGCGCCGTCGACGTCGCCTGGTCAAGCGCCGAGAGCCCGTCGGCGGCCTCTGCCACGAGCTGAATGTTCGGCTGACGCCCGAGCACGACCTTCAATCCGTCGCGGACGATCTCGTGGCCGTCGACGATCAGCACGCGCGCAACATGCATCGGAGTCACGCCTCGACGGCTAGGCTGCCGGGGAGGGCGGCGCACAGCACTTCCCGGGTCTTACGCAGGAGCGCCTCTCCGGTGAACGGCTTCCGGATGAAGGCCAGTCCCGGCTCGAGTACGCCGTGGTGAACGATCATGTCGTCCGTGTACCCGGACATGTACGCCATGCGGACGTCCGGGCGCTCCGCGAGCACCTGTCGTGCCACGTCTCGGCCGCCCATGCCGGGCAAGACGACGTCAGTCAGCAACATGTGGATCGGACCGTCGTGCTCCCGCGCGAAGGCCTTCGCCTCGTCAGCGTTGGCGGCGGCGAGCACGCGGTAGCCTTGGCCGCGGAGCGTGCGCTCAATCAGCCTGCGGACATCGTCCTGGTCTTCAACGACGAGCACGGTTTCTGTCCCACCCAACGCAGGCACTTCAGGCGGGCCTGGAGTGACGGGCGAGACGGTGTCGCCAACCGAGGGGAAATAGACCCTGAAGGTCGTGCCTCGGCCCGGCTCGCTGTGGACCCCGATCGAACCTTGACTCTGTTTGACGATGCCGTACACCGTCGCCAACCCGAGTCCGGTGCCCCGGCCGACGGGCTTCGTGGTGAAGAACGGTTCGAACAGACGTCGCTGCGTAGCCTCGTCCATGCCGACGCCCGTGTCGCTCACCGCGATCATGACGTGCTCGCCCGTGGGGGCACCCGGATGCCGGGCGGCGTCCTCGGCAGCGAAGTCGACCGTGGCTGTTTCGATCGTGAGCAGACCGCCGTCCGCCATGGCGTCTCGCGCGTTGATGGCGAGGTTGATGATGACCTGCTCGAGCTGACCCGGATCGGCGCTCACCCGGCCGAGCGGCTCGGACAACCTCATCGAGAGCGTGATGTCCTCCCCGATGACGCGGCGTAGCAGGGACTCCACATGGCGCAGCACCTGATTGAGATCGACGATCTGCGGTTGGAGGATCTGCCGGCGGCTGAAGGCCAGCAGTTGGCTGGTCAGGCTGGCCGCCCTCTTGGCGGCCTGGCGGATTTCTGCGAGGTCATTCTGGGCGGGATGCGACAGACCCAGTTCCTGCGCAACCATGTCCGCGTATCCGTCGATCACCACGAGCAGGTTGTTGAAGTCGTGCGCGACGCCGCCAGCGAGCCGGCCGACGGCCTCCATCTTCTGTGCCTGGCAGAGTTGCTCCTCGGTGCGGCGCAGGTCGGTGATGTCCTCGACCAGGACGGCGAGCCGTTGCGGGTGTTCTGGTTCGTCGACGACGGGAAACACGCGCCCCCGAACCCACCGGACCGTTCCATCGGGCCGTTGGATCCGAAACGTGCTCGACATGCCCTCCCCCGCCGGAAGCGCGGCGATAATCGCGGCCACGTGAGGGCGGTCGTCGGGATGGATGGCTTCGAACCACACGAGCGGGTCGGCGTACGCGTCGTTCACGCGGCGGCCCCACGTGTCTTCCCACTTCTGACTGACGTACAGGGATCTGCCGTGTGGCATCTCGACGATGATGAAGGCTTCCTTGATGTTGTCGGCCAGCAGGCGAAACCGTTCCTGGCCGCAGGGGGATTCGAGGGCCCGCAGCGCCTTTCGATAGGCGCGGCGCCCGATCGCGCGCCGAACCACGGTCGAGAGTGACCCGAGATCGAGTCCCTCTTTCGCCAGGCAGTCGTCGGCGCCCTCCCGCAACGCAGCAGCCGTCGTGGTTTCGGTGGATGCCGAGGTCAGGATGACGATCGGGCTGCCCCCGGCGGACGCCGCCACCCGCCTCACCGTACTGAGGCCATAGCTGTCGGAGAGGTCCGGATCGAGCACGATCGCATCGAACTCACCGGCGCCAAGACGGGCGACGGCGTCGTCGGCGCGGGACGACATCGTCACCGTGGCTGGACCCGATGCATGATGCTGAAGGCTCTCAACGACGAGCCCGGCATACGTCGAATCACCGTCCACGAGCAAAATCCGAAGCGTGTCTCTCTCCACCGTCATATACGGCGCCGTCCTTGGCGCCCAGACCAACGCCCGGGCCTCTCAGCGTGTCAATCAACCCCTGATGTGGAGCGGGCGATGGTCTCAGATGCACGAACACCTCGAGTTGCAGAGGGGGATCGGGTGACTTGTCCGATCTATGCGGTTCCCGAACCGAGGGCCGAGTCTCGCTCCTTCATCTCGCTCTTGAGCCGGCGACCGCACTCGCCGCACATCCCGTGCGACACCGGCAGCGGTCCCTCCTTCGTGGTCTTTCCACACCACGCGCACACGACGCGCAGCCGAATCCCTGTCCGCCTGATCCCCTTCGCCAGTGTGACGTCACAGTGCATGCCTTCAGCGCCGCCAAGTGAGCCGCTCATGAACTCGTCCTTCGTCCGGGTAGGAGTCGCTGGTTGGTCGACCGCGATCGGCAACACCTTTCGGCGACGCCCTTGCGGCCCCGCTACCGTTCACTTCTAGAAGAGCAGAACACATGCCAACAGGCCGGCTATTCGGAAGGTGATTCAGTGGACGCCAGTTGGCCGGGTGAAGGCTCTCGTCGCGAACCCGCGACGACGCGCGGCGATTGGGGGCGGCGAGCGCCAGATGGCGAAATGAAGGCAGCAGTCCCATTCCTCGTCATCGTTGGAATGGTGCACCGCGCGGGTCATCCCCGCCGCAGTTGCTTGGATACTCGTCGGCGGCAGGCATGAGGCAGTGCAGCACGGGTTGCAGGAGCCGAGCGACGCTCACCTGATCCCGGTGTCGCTGCCTCGCGGCCCCGAGGACCACGGAGACGAGAATGGTCCGGACGGCCACCGGGTCGTCGACTCGGAACTCGCCCGTTGCTTGCCCGTCCAGCAGGATCCAGTCGAACGCGCCGTTGATCTGGCGTTCCCATCGCGTGAAGTCGAATTTGGGAGCCACGAGAGACCGAATGGAGTCGGGGCTGCCGGCGAGGTCCAGGAAGTAGGGCTCGCGTTCGAGCAGCCCGCAGATGTCCTCACAGAGGCTGACGATGCGCTCGCAGCTCAACCCGCGTCGCGTCACCGCCTTCGTGGCGGTTGCGGCCAGCCGCCCCGCGCAGTCCTCGAGGATGGCATTGATGAATCCCTGTTTGCTGCCGAAGTGGTAGTACAGCATCGGCTTGGACACGCCAGCCAGGGGAGGGACTTCCCCGACCGACACGGACGCGACTCCTCGCCGTCTGAGGAGCTCGATGCCCGCCTGGAGTAGACGACTTCGCGTGGACTCGCCGTTCAGCGCCGGGGGGGCTGTGACAGCGATGGCGCCGGCCGGATCCGCACCCGCACGCTCATCGGCGAGCATTGCTTTCCTGGCGCTTCCTGTACGAGGGCCGACGCACACCTTGAGCTCGAGGGCGAAGCCGCGCTTCCGTGCCCTCCGTTTCAAGCCATGTGCTTTCGACGGGAGGCGCCGGATCGACCGGCGTTTGAGACCGGGAACGGACGGCAAAGACGGCGATGGCGAGCACGCAACTGGTGAGTGTCACGAGAACAAAGACCGTATCTGCCCGCATGGATTCTCCACTGTGGGTGAGTCGAGTCGCGGATCGGCGCAGGCGGCTTCCGGTCGATGCAGTCGGGCTGCCGACCGGCCCCTCCGTAGCGGGCTATGCCTTTACGCACGTGACGAGCGACCAGATTCGCGGAACGTTGACCTTCTCGATCGAGACGGGGTTGAGACCCGCCTGCGCGAGGAACGCGTGCAGATCGAGGTCGGCCCTGAAGCCGACGTGGATCGTGAACGGCGAGATCAGACGGTCGCACCACGACCCGAAGAGGTTCGTGCTGCGAAAGTGGTTGAGGATGATGACCTTGCCGCCAGGCCTGCACACACGGCACATCTCCGACGCGACCCGGACCGGATCGGGCACCACGCTGATCAGGTACGCCGCGTAGACGATGTCGAACGTCGCGTCGTCGAACTTCAGGTCGGCGGCGTCCATCTGCATCAGCTGGACGTTCGAGATACCCTTGCGCGCGACCCGTTTGCGAGCCTTCTCGAGCATCGAAGCGGAGAAGTCGACGCCGGTGACCGCACAGGCGCGCGGATAGAGCGCCGCGTTGATGCCGGTGCCGACGCCGACCTCGAGGATGTGGTCGCCGGGCCTGATCCCCATCCGCTGAATGGCCTGGAGCCGGCCCGGATGCAGCGTCGGACCGAACGTCCAGTCGTATACCGAGGCGAGGTTGCCATAGACGGCCTCGACGAAATCGTTCTCGACCGCCGTTACCGACAACGTCCGGGTTGCCGCGTCGGACGACGTCATGTAGTCGTCGCCGACGTGGGAGTAGCTCCGTCCAAACACCGTCATTTCGCTCTCCACGGCGGTCAGCCGTTCAGATGGCCGAGGCAACCAGGGCAGCGAGTCTCGCCGCGCCCGGCTACGACCCAGGGGGTACTTCGGCGGACAGGACCTCGCGGACCTTGTGCAGGAGCGCACTGCCCGTGAATGGCTTCTGGATGAACGCGAGCCCGGGTTCGAGCACGCCGTGGCGGACGATCGCGTCGTCCGTGTAGCCCGACATGTACAACACGCGCACGTCAGCGCGCACCGTGAGGATCTCGCGGGCGATCTCGCGGCCGCTCTTGCCCGGCAGCACAACGTCGGTCAGCAAGACGTGAATCGGTCCGTCATGCACTCGCGCCACGCCGAGAGCCTCGGCGCCGTCGCTGGCGGTGAGGACGCGGTACCCGGAGCGGCCGAGTGTCTTCTCGATCAGCCCTCGAACCTCGACCTGGTCTTCAACGAGGAGCACGGTCTCCGTCCCGATCAGCGCCGGCACTTCGACCGGCGGCGCGGTGACCGGCGTGGCTACGCCTCCGACGGCCGGGAGGTAGATCTTGAAGGTCGTTCCCTTTCCCGGCTCGCTGTAGACCCAGATCGATCCCTTGCTCTGCTTCACGATCCCGTACACGGTCGCCAGACCCAGTCCGGTCCCCCGACCGGCGGGCTTGGTGGTGAAGAAGGGTTCGAACAGGCGCCGCCGGATCGCCTCGTCCATACCGATGCCGGTGTCGCTCACGGCAACCATCACCTGCCTTCCCGTCGTCGCGCCCGGGTGCTGGGCGGCGTACGCGTCGTCGAGCTCGACGTCGGCGGTTTCGATCGTCAATTGCCCGCCGTCCGGCATGGCATCGCGCGCGTTGACCGCGAGGTTCATCACCACCTGCTCGAGCTGACCCGGATCCGCGTTCACCCGCCCGAGCGGATCGGATAGCCGCATCGACAGGGTGATGTCTTCACCGATGACGCGGCGCAGCATGAGTTCCACGCGCCGCAGCACCTCGTTGAGATCGAGGATCTGCGGTTGGAGGATCTGCCGCCGGCTGAAGGCGAGCAGCTGACTGGTCAAGGCCGCGGCTCTCCGGGCTGCGGCCAGGATTTCGCCGAGGTCCGTTTGAGACCGATGGGAGGAGCCGAGGTCCCGCGCGATCAGCTCTGCGTATCCCTGGATCACAACGAGGAGGTTGTTGAAGTCATGGGCCACGCCACCCGCGAGGCGGCCGACGGCCTCCATCTTCTGTGCATGCCGGAGTTGATCTTCCGTCTGGCGCATCTCCGTGATGTCCTCGAACAGGCAGACGAGGTGATACGGGTGCTGCCATTGGTCCAGAACCGCGAACCCGCGCCCGCGAACCCATCGAGAGGTTAGGTCTGGCGGGTGGACTCTGAACGTGGCGGACACCGTCTCCCCCGCCTGCAGCGCCAAGAAGTTCGAAACCACGGTCGGACGGTCCTCGGGGTCGATCTTCGACAGCCACCACTCGAAGTCGTTGTAGCTGAGATCCGGGACCTGCAGACCGAAGATCTCTGCCCACATCCTGCTGCGGTAGACGGCCCTGCCGCTCGACATCTCGAGGATCATGAACGCCTCCCTGATGTGGTCAGCGAGCAGTCGAAACCGGTCCTCGCTGACGTGCAGTTCGTGGGCGCGCAGCAGCTCACGGTCATCGCGGCGCTCGATCGCATGCCGAAGCGTCCTCGAGAGCGACCGAAGTGCAACCTTCACCGCTTCCATACACTCACCGTCGTCCTTCATCGGGCAAAGCCCGAGTCCTTCTGCTCGATTGACCGACGACCGGCACTCGGGAACGGCGGCCGGCCTGGGGCTGTTCACGATTCCGACCCTGGCTGCGGCGTGGCGGCGTTCAGGCTCGTCGTCCTCGTGTCCGGGGCGGTTCCCGTCGCGCTCGAATCGTCTCGATGACGTGGCGGTTCCTGCACCCCGACGCCTCAAGCCTGCTGCCTTGACGCCACATCCACTCGAGGAGCCGCTCGCCCTCCGTGTCGACGAACGAGACGTCCGAGAGAGAGACGGTCACGTTTGCCGCGGGGATGGTCTCGAGCATCGACCGCCAATGGCGGTCCACCAACCCCACCCACTCGTCGGCCAGCCGGCCGTGAAGAGAGAGCGTGCAGGCATCGCCGTGGTGTTCTGTGACGATCCGCAGCATCGCTGGCCCTCCCACTCACGCGCGCGCTGCCACGGTCAACTCCGTGGCACGTCGACGTGAGGGGCAAGAACGGTTCCAGCTTCGGGCGAGGCAAGGAGGGCGGGTTCTCGGCCGAATGCCTGTCGCCGCGGCGAAATGGAGGCGCGGACTGATGCTCCCGCGTCACGCGAACCCCCATTCCGGAAGACCGTGGAAACGCTCCCGCCGCCGTGGTAGTTTGGTGGCGCCATGGATGACCGGGAGGCGAGTAAGCACGACGCGGGGAGGCAAGAGGCGGAAGACTGGCAATACCGGCTGGCTGTGGAGGTCATGGACTTGGTCGCCCTCCACACGCAGGTCGACCAGTTGCTGCCGGATCTCGCCCGCTGCCTCTTCCAAGCCGTCCGGTTCGATGCGATGGTGGTCGTCCTATCGAGCAGAGACGGCCGGGCCGCCGACCTTTACACGGTCGAACGGGAGCCCCTGCCTGACACGCCATCGACGCCGCGACTCGAGGTGGTGACGCTTCCTCCCCTGCACGGGACACGGTTCGCAACGCTCTCGACGACGACCGCCCCGGTCGTTCTGCATTCCCTGGAGGACCAGCCCGCCTTCCCCGAACTGCTCGGGAGCTTGCGCGAGCGCGGATACCGATCTGCCTGCCTCCTGCCGCTTACGACGGCACTGCGCCCCGTGGGAGTGGTCGGATTCCTCTCGTCGGAGGTCGGCGCCTTCGACGATGAGGACATGGGGTTCGCCGGCCGCCTGGCGGCCGTCGTGGCGACCGCCATCGACAACGTGCGCCAACACGAGGAGTCGCTGGCACACCAACGCCAACTGGAGGCGGAACGCCGCGAGCTAGCCGCGGAACGCGACCACTGGCGGACGCTGCTCGAGATCAACAACGTCCTGGTCAGCAAGCTCGATCTCCAGGCCCTCCTGGCGGTCATCACCCCCTGTCTCCGGCAGATGGTCGTGCACGATCACACGAGCCTATTCCTGACGCGGGGAACGGATCGGATCGAACTCCTGGCAATCGATCCGGGGCTCCCGGCCAGCCTGGTCCAGGCGGTCCCGTCCCTGAGGATGGAGGAGACGGAGTTCCCGCGTGCGGTCGGGCTTCGACGTCCTCTCGACTTGGATCTCTCGCCGCACTCAGCCGTATCCGACGGGTTGGGGGAAATCGCACGGGTGGGTCAGAACCAGCGCATGTGCCTCGTGCCCCTGATTACGCCGCGCCAGGTTTTGGGCGCGCTGACGCTCGGACGACTGCTCCCGGAGCCATTCACGGACGACGAGATGGATCGTGCATGGCAATTGGGGGCGCAGGTCGCCATCGCCCTCGAGAACGCGCTGGCGTTCCAAGAGATTGCCGCCCTCAGGGATCGCCTCGCACAAGAGAACCTCTACCTCGAAGGCGAGATCCGCGGCAAGCAGCACTTCGAGGAGATCATCGGCGACAGCAAGGGACTCCAGCGCGTCCTCGCCCAGGTGCGCAGCGTGGCGCCCACGGACACGGCGGTCCTGCTGCTCGGCGAAACCGGGACGGGTAAGGAACTGATCGCCCGGGCGATCCACTCGATGAGCGAGCGACGTTCCCGAACGCTCGTCACGGTCAATTGCGCGACGTCGCCGGCGGGTCTGCTCGAGAGCGAGTGGTTTGGCCACGAGAAGGGCGCATTCACGGGGGCACTCGCGCAGAAGACTGGCCGCTTCGAACTCGCTCACCAGGGCACCCTGTTCCTCGACGAGATCGGCGACGTCCCGCTGGACCTGCAGTCGAAACTTTTGCGGGCGCTGCAGCAGCACGAGATCGAGCGCCTGGGCAGCACGCGCGTCACTCATGTGGACTTCAGGCTCGTGGCGGCCACCAACCGCGACCTCCAGGAGATGGTCGCCAAGCGGGAATACCGGGCGGATCTCTACTACCGGCTGAATGTGTTTCCGATTCGCATTCCCCCGCTGCGCGAGCGGCGCGAAGACATCCCGCCGCTCGTGCGGTACTTCGTCCAACTCTACGCAAAGCGTCTGAAGCGCCCGATCGACTCGGTTGCACGCGAGAGCATGGACGCGCTGTGCCGCTGGCACTGGCCCGGCAACGTGCGTGAGCTGCAGAATGTGACCGAGCGCGCAGTGATTCTCTGCCAGGGGACAACGCTCCGCATCCCTCTCGCCGAATTCGAGATCCCATCTGCGCTGCCGACCGAGGATGTCCTCACCCTGGAGGACGCCGAACGCCAGCACATCCTGCGGGCACTGCACGACTGCAACTGGGTGATCGGCGGGCCCGAGGGCGCGGCAAAGCGCCTCGATCTCAAGCGCACCACCCTCGTCTCGACGATGCGCCGCCTCGGTATCGTCCGGCCCGGGAGATGGCGGGCGAGCTGACCTCGTCTCGCCACTGTCTGCATTTCGTCATCCCGCGCCTTGCCGTCGACGGCCACCGACCAGAGGTCGCCCGGCCCCCACAAGTTGGACCCTGCATAGCTGCCTGATAGAAAACGGGTTGCCTGGACAACCGTCCTCCGGATGTCGCCGGCACGATCGGTGCCTTTGCGTTCGACGGCAGACCGAGGCGGCCTGCGGGTCGCTCCGGTCTCGGCTAGGAAGCCAGGGTTGCAGCATGCATCCCATGACAGCGTCGTCGCTTCACCACGTGCATACGAGCGCGATCGGCCGTCCTGGAACAGACGACCCCAGTGAATCCGACGCCGACGTCCCAACCGACAACGAAGTTCGTGCTGACTCACACGGCCGGAACGGGATCTCGAGAAGCGTGGCCGGTCGGCTGATGGCGGTCTTCGCGCTCGTCGTCTACCTGGCGAGCGTTGCCGTCCTGATCGGCGAGTTCGCGCTCTGCGGGCGGGCATGGTTGACCTCGTTGTGCCAACTGCTTGGATACCGGTGAAGGAGCCAAGGGAGGATTGCGAAGCGCCACCGGCCGTTGCCAGGCCCGTCGCGGCCGACTCTGGTGAAGGAGACGAACGATGCCAACGGGTTGCTCTGCTACGGAAGTGCTCATGCGTCGGGTCCGCGGGGAATTCTGGGAGATGCCCGGACTGAAACTCACCATGCCGCAGGCGCAGCGCCTGTGGGCGCTGGACGCCGCGACCTGCGAAGCGCTGTTGCTCGCCCTGGTCGAGAACGGCTTCCTCGCACCCACCCATGACGGGTCGTACGCGCGTTCGGGGTCCTATTGATCGGCGACGTCTAGGGGGCCGGCCTCAGACCGCCAAGCATGCAGAACCAGAACCGCTATTGGCCGGACTCGCGCCGCGTCAAGGGCTCGCAGACTCGAGGTAGGACATGTTGCAGGCAGCACTCGATACATCGACGGGCATTCATATGAAATCGATTCTGCTGGCGACCGACTTCTCGCCGGCTTCCGACGGACCTATCCACCACGCGCTGACGATTGCGAAACACTACGGCGCGGTTCTTCACCTGGCGCACGCCGTCCCGTCGGTCGGCCTGAGCATCGCGGACCGTGAGGCGAGCGCGAAGGCAACCACGGCCGCCGCGATGGAACTGCTGGCACTGGAGGAGCGGCTCGCCGCGAGAAGCGCGTTCGATGGCGTCGAGCACGACCTGATCCTATGCAGTGGCCACATCTGGGTCGAGCTGCAAGCCGTGATCGAACGTGCAGCCGTTGATCTGGTCGTCATCGGCACGCACGCCCGGAGGGGCCTGAGGAAGGTGTTCCTCGGTTCGGTCGCTGAACGGATCTTCCGTCAGGCCGGATGCCCCGTTCTCACCGTAGGCCCGTGCTCGCGCTCCGATGTGCCGACCGATGCCGGCGGAACGCCCGGTCCATTGCTCTTCGCAACCGACTTCAGCGAGGCGTCTCTGGCAGCGATGCCCTACGCGACCTCGTTCGCGAGTCAGTGGAAGACGCACGTGACATTGGCGCACATCCTGTCGCCATCCGCTCTGGTGGTGGACCACCAGCGCTGGCCCACCGTGTCAGACGTCGCCGAGCTGGAATTGGACGCGCAGATGAACGCCCGCCTGCGGCTGGAACGCCTGGCGGAGCGGAGGGGCTGTGACAGCGACGCCGCATTCACAGTCGAATTCGGGGAACCGGCGGAGGGCATCGTGCGGGCTGCCCGCGCACTTCAAGCCCAGGCCATCGTCATGGGCCTGAAGCGTACGGCTCATACTGAAGCCGCCGCGCACGTCCGCTGGAGCACCGCCTACGACGTGGTGTGCTCCGCCGGTTGCCCGGTGCTGACGATCCGCGAAGGGCCCGGGCCAGTAGGCGCGTCCGCGCCCGCGCTTCCCTGAGGTTGTCAGTCCGCCAGGAGCAGGTGGACCAGGTAAACGGCGAGTAGGAGGACGGCCAGAACCATCACGCCGAACACGAGGCTCCGCGTCAGCTTGTGTTCCGTTCGCAGTTGCCGCGCCAAGCTCAGTTCCTCGGTTTCGGCCGGAGCGTGATTCACATCGACGGGTTCGATGCGCACCTCCTACCCCGGTTCCCGCCGCCGATCTTGTTGGGAAGACGGCGCGGCCACCCGGTGCTCATCCTTCCTCCGGTGAAAGCGACCGTCGCGGAGCCGTTCAGGGCCATCGACGTTCCGGACCTGCTGGACGACGGCAGATCGATACGCGTCCGGGCGGAGTACGCGGTCGGCATTGGCCGCCGAACGCCAATCGCCGATCAGGAACTGGGGTTCGTGAGCGACGGTGCCGTGGTCGCCCGTGCATCGGTGCACGAGGGAAGTTGCGAGTTGGCGTCAGGGCTCGGCGATTCGCTGGGGGTGTTCCGATCTCGTGCGAACGTCAGCGCCGACGCGCTACCACTAATTGAGGCCCGGGTCTCGGTCCTCCGTCCGGGCGGGCGAGCCCTGCTGCTCTTCGATGCCGAGCTGGATGCCGCCGACCTGCGGCCGGTGCGAGATGTGCCCTGGGCGGAGCCCGTGGCCGTCCGGATTCGCTCCACCCGCAGCTGCCGTTCACTCCGGGCCAGACTGCGCGCCGCTGGACTGCCACCGGTCGTGATCGACGCGGCCGCCGTTCTCGACGAGGGGGACACCCACGATGTGCCGGCGCTCGTGGATGCCGTGCGGCTCGCCCGCACGGCGGCGCGGATGCGCGCGTACGGATTCCACGTCCCGGCAATCGTGTATCGGGGTCCCCACCAACCATCGACAGTCGGCTTCAGCGCGGTCCGGCCGCAGGAATCGTCGAATCTCACTCAGTCGGCCTCGCGCGTGCCGCATGGCCGCCCGTCGCTGACCACGCCGCTCGACACGGTGACGGGCAGCGAGGCCATCGCTGGTAATCGCATCGAGGTGGAGCTGGACAACCGGCAGGCCCGCAACTGGCTGCTTCACGCGATCGAACACAGCCAGCGCCGCGTGCACTTTCAGGTATACATGGCGCTCGACGATGACGTCGGACGACCCGTCGAAGCGGCGCTGGCGGCAGCGGCCGCGCGGGGTGTGACGGTCAGGGTTCTCGTCGACTCGCTCCACGGGCTTCACGGTTCGTTCGGCCTGCGCAACCCGATTCTCGAGCGGCTGTCGTCGCGTCCCGGCGTCGAATTGCGCCTCGGGAAGCCGATCACGCCGGACTCGCCGCTCGAGGACCTGAAACAGCGCGACCACCGCAAGCTCGTCGTGGCGGACGGTCGCGTCGCGCTGCTCGGTGGCAGGAACCTGTCGCACGAGTATTACACCGGCTTCGAGGAGGTTCCACTGCGGCCGGAGATGACGTGGAGGATGGTGCCTTGGCTGGACGCCGGCGCCCGTGTGGAAGGTCCGGCGGTGGCCGTCCTCGAGCGATCGTTCCTCGAAGCGTGGAGGGAGGCGGGTGGCCGCGCCTTCGACACTCCCGCCTGCCCCCCGGGCGGCACGGCCGCCGCTCGCGTCGTCGTCCATCGCGGCCTGCGGGACGCCCACACGGTTGAAGCCTACATCGCGTTGATCGAGAGCGCGCGCTCGCACGTGTATGTCGTCAACGGGTTCCCGCTCCTGCTCGAGATCCAGCACGCGCTGCTCGGAGCGCTGAAGCGGGGTGTCCGCGTCCGCACCCTCGTGGGCAACCTCACCCCGCGCCACGGCAACAGACCGCTCGAAGGGCCGTGGGCGGCGGCGCGCACGGTGGCGACGTCGCTGGTTCACTCGCGAATAGACCCGCTGGTGGACGCCGGGGGCGAATGTTACGAGTTCGTGGTGCCCAATCAGCCCGGGTGGGATCCGTCGCTCACCGAGGTCCGGCCGCACGTTCACGCAAAGACGATGAGTGTCGACGGGCGCGTGTGCGCCGTGGGCAGTGCCAACCTCGACGTGACGGCCGGCTACTGGGAAAGCGAGCTGCTGCTGGTCGTCGAAGACGGGTCGATCGCCGCCGGAGTGGAGGCGAGGTTCGACGAGCTTCTTGCGACGTCGCGGCGAATCGACCGCGAGGATCCGGAATGGCAGCGGCGAGCCGGGTTCCGCCGCTGGATGCGGTACTGGCCTGGCGTGCTGTCCGCCTGACGCGCGACGTCCACCCAGCGTCTCCCCGACTCCATTTCGTCGCGGGCGTGCCGTGGCGCCGCGCGCGATCGCCCGCAACCACCTGACCCGACAGGAGATAGGCTCCAGACGCACCTTCCGTGGCCCGGTGTCGATCTTGCGGTGTGAGGCCGACAAGTGGCGTGGCAGCAGCCAAACGGCGAGCGCCGCACTGTCGGTCAACGCATGGCGATGGCAGGGACGAACCGATGCTACGAGTCATTACGCAGCAGCACGGAGGCGGCTACAACCTCGAGTTGCAGGGGACGCTCCGCGGGGAATGGGTGCCGCTCCTCGAACGACACTGGCGCGCGCTCGCGGGCGACGGTCCGTCCGCGGGCGTCACGGTCGTCCTATCGGACGTCGACTTCATCGACCCGGACGGTGAGCGGTTGCTCCGCCGGATGGCGGACGCCGGGGTGGAGTTCGTGGTCTCAGGCTGCATGAACCGGTACGTGGTCGAGAAGCTCCAGCCGAACGCACCGGCTGTGAAAGCGAGGGTGTGACGTGTTCCTGGCGCGCCACCGTCCGCATCGACGCAGCCGCGATCGGCGCACCAGCCGTTTGCGGGAGATCGCCAGCGTCGCGGTTCGTTACGGGCTGGCCGACCAGCTACGGCAGATACCCGTGGAGCGGCTGCAGCAGTGGCTGCGCGGGTCTGCCGGCGACGACATCGCGCGGCTCGGCCTTCCGGTGCGTCTCCGGCTCGCGCTGGCCGAGCTCGGCACGACCTTCATCAAGTTCGGGCAGATGCTCAGTACGCGGGCGGACCTGGTGGGCGACGACGTCGCGAAGGAACTGACGCACCTCCAAAGCGACGCGCCACCCGATCCACCCGGGGTGGCGGAGACGACGATACGGCAGGAGCTCGGCGGTGCGCCTTCCACGGTCTTCGCTTCGTTCGAGCCGACGCCGTTTGCGTCGGCCTCGATCGCGCAGGTGCACCACGCCCGGCTCCACTCCGGCGAGAATGTGGTCGTCAAGGTCCAGAAGAACGGAATCGACACGCAGATCGAGGCGGATCTGAGCATCCTGGCGGACCTCGCACAACTGGCCGAACGGCACGCAAGCCTTGGACTGTATCACCCGGTCGCCGTGGTCGCGCAGTTCACGAGGATGATGAGGGGCGAGCTCGATTTTCTGAGCGAGCTGGGCAACATCGAGCAGTTCCGGACAAACTTCGCCGGTGACGAGACCGTCCACTTCCCGGTCCCGTATCGCGACTTCAGCACGCGCCGCGTGCTCACGATGGAGCGCCTCGAGGGCGTGCTCGTGTCGCAGATCAAGCAGTTGCCGGAACGCAATCCTGACGTCGACGAGTTCGTCAGGCGTGGCGCGAACGTCTACCTCGAGATGATCTTCCGCGACTCGTTCTACCACGCGGATCCGCATCCCGGGAACCTCATGGTCCTCCCCGACGGAGTCGTCGGCGTGCTCGACTGCGGCATGGTGCAGCGGCTGGATGGGGACTTGCACGAGGCGGTCGAGGACCTGCTGCTGGCGATCGTGCACGGCGATGCGCGGACGGCGACCGATGCCGTGTGGGACATGTGCTCGCCGCCGCCCGCGGCGCGGCGCGACCGGCTGCATGCCGACGTCGCCGAGCTTCTCGCCGATTACTCGGGGCAGACGGTCGCCGGCCTGGACATGAGCGCGCTGCTGAACAGCCTCACCGACGTCATCCACCGAAATCGCCTGTTCCTGCCGCCCGGCGCGTCGCTGCTGATACGGATGCTTGCGGAACTGGATGGAACAGCGAAGCTGCTGAACCCGTCGTTCAGTCTCGTCACACTGCTCGAGCCGAACGCAGAGGCGGCGGCGCGCCGCCGGCTGGCGCCCAGGCGTGTCCTGCTCCAACTGCTGCGCGGCGCGCGCCAGTGGGATCGGCTGGCACGCGACATCCCGAGCGATCTCAACGAGATGCTGCAGCGCATGCGCGCAGGGACGCTCAGCGTCCACCTCGAGCATCGTCGCCTCGATCCTGTCGTGAACCGTCTCGTCCTGGGACTGCTCACTTCCTCCCTCCTCGTCGGTTCGTCGCTGCTGTGGAGCATGCACGCGGCGCCGCTCGTCGGGGACGTCTCGGTGTTCGGCGCGATCGGGTACGCCCTCGCGTCCATCATGGGCCTCCGGCTCCTGTGGGCAATCAGGCGGTCGGAGCGGCCGCCGGAACACATGTGAAAGCGCCGTATCCGCGATGACCGGACGCCACCCGCCTTCATTTCGTCGCCAGGCCGCCATCGTCGACTGAGCGCACCATTCACAACATCCCTGGCAGCAACGAGATCGCGGATCGCGGCCAGGTGGAACCGAAGTTGCTCATGGACACCGTGTCAATCGTGCCTACGCCGGGCCCCACGGCGTCTCGCGACCGCAGCAGAAGGAGATCACCATGCCGACGACAGAGATGAATGTGACAGCCGCGAACGTGACGCACGTGAAGGCGCAGCCCTCGAAGGCACAGCCATCGGCTCCGGTGCCACCATTCGGCCTCGGCCCGTTTCGGACCCTCGAGCGGTTCGCGGACGAAGTCACGCGGATATTCGACGACTTCGGCCTCGGGCGTGGCTGGGGTCGGGTGCCGAACGGGGGTGACGTCATGACCTGGGCGCCTCGCGTCGATGTCACCCAGCACAAGGACGAAGTCGTGGTCCGGGTGGACCTCCCCGGCATGGGAAGAGA